>JALTMC010000287.1:14721-20128 GCA_027005175.1 Myxococcales bacterium | reverse complement strand
TGGGTGATCTATAATACGGACGTTGAGCCAGGCAGATCCGTTGGTTTCCCCAACATCGAAGGATACCACCACGACATCGGCCCTTCCTCTTTTCGTCCAAACAAGCGGCACCAATGTCACGAACATTATCGATCTTTCCATCACAATCGTCATCGACCTGGTTGTTGCAAAGCTCAGGCTGAGGAAGAACTTGGCCTCCACACATCTCTGTGTATTTGCCTTTAACACAGACCTGCCGCCCCTCTTTGCAAGGTCCCTGTCCTTTGGTTTTGGCCGGTCCTGAGTAGCACGTCTTGAACAAAGGTTGAGGAGAGTTTGGGCGGTTGTCTACACGACCATCACAGTCATCGTCGATGCCATTGCAGATCTCTGTTTTTGGTCCGACAACACCGGGACACTGGCTCGCCCAGCTTCGATTCACACAACTCTGTGTTCCCTTCTTGCAGCCACCTTGATCTGTAGGCCCACAAGGTCTTGTTTCACCGGGCTTGCAAGGGCAGTTACTGCCTTCATCCACAAGACCATCACAGTCATCATCTTTCCCATTGCAAACCTCGGCAGTCCCCTTCGTTTTGCATTCTTTTTTACCATTGACACAGAGAAAGGTCCCCGCACGACACTCTGGCAGTGCCGCAGGATTGGTGCAGGCTTGCCCAATGCCAGGGACATTGTCGACCTGACCGTCACAATCATCGTCTTTCCCGTTGCCACAGATCTCCGTGCTGGGTTTAACTTCCCCACTACAATTGGACCATCGACCACCGGAACAAGTCTGCTGACCACCTTTACAAGAACCCTTTCCCTCTGTTCCAGCAGGGCCGCTATAGCATGGACGAGTCAAGATCCCTCCCTTGGGAGGGTTATCCACCCGACCGTCACAATCGCTGTCCACCCCATTGCATGTTTCGGGCGAAGGACCGATTTCTCCGTCACAATTTGTATCCCAGGTGCCATCTGCTTTGCACTTGATCACACCTGCGCGACAGCCCCCTTTCCCTTTGGTATTGGCTGGCCCGCTGTAACAAGGCTTGGTCTCCCCCACCCGACACTTCCCACTTCCAGCCGTACAAAATCCTTGAAAACACTCCTGTCCCGAAAGACAGTCACCATCCGAAATACACGACTTGTTTGCAGGCTCTTTCGAACAAGAAACAACAAGCAGACTCACACATAAAAACAACAGAAAACAACGCCACATGGTCTATCCTCCCAAACGTCGTCAGAAGACTTGGTGATCGGTAAACAACTATACCATAGACCATGACTTTAAGTCGGAAGGCTCTCTTGCCAAAGACTCTCTTGCCAAAGAACACCCTACATCATGCGAAGCGAGCACACTGTGCCAGGGGTTCGATGGTATGATTAACGGGTAATTTCCGCGCGAAGTTCAGCAGCTCGATGGAGAAGAGCTTGTCCATCAATGCCTGCGTGTTGAGAGAGGGTTAAGATGGTGGGACGTAATTCTTCAAAGCTTTTCATGAGATCTTTTTTATTTCCTTTCGCGACATGATCGGCCATAAAGACGACGATCATTTCGGAAAGTAGCTTGGGATCATGGTCGGCTATATCGAGAATTTCGTCCACAGATTTTTGACGCAGGACCATGTGATTGCGTATATGAAATGCGATATCAGGAGAAAGCCCTCGCTCGGAGAGCCATTCTTCGCCAACACGTTCGTGGTCAAAGTAATGGAACATGGGGTTACCTTGTCCGTCGGGATTTTTGGAGTGTCGCTCAAGGATCTTCCCGACATCGTGCAACAGCATGGTTGCGCCCGCATTTTCCCAATGAATCCCAACGGTTTGAGAGAGGTCTCGAACAGCCTGAACAGCGTGATTGGTGTGTTCTAAAATGCTAAAACTATGCCAGCGTGGGCTGTGTTTGAGAGAGTCACGTAAGTACTCAGGTGCTCCGGGAAGTTCACCTTCTGCGAGAGCTTCATCAAAGAGTTGGCGGAAGGGGCGAGCCTCTTCGACTTCTTTCTCGTCTACGTGAGCCAGAGCCATTTGTAGTTTGTGTACGGGAGCGGCCCCTGTGGAGCCAGCACAGTCAAAGCCGAGATACTCTGCGAGTTCAAGAAGGCCTTCGGCCTCCTCTGTAAAAAACGGCAACGCTGCCAAAGTGTATTCGACAACCCGATCAAACTCTGCCACAGAGATCTCGCCATCGGCATCACCCCATAGCGAATCTATTTCCAAGGCGAGGCGGCGAAGAGGTGCAGGCATCGCTCGCAGCTCAGGGCTTAACGTCGCAAAGGTCTCAGAGGAGGCCCCTAAGAGTTCCTGCGTTCGCTGTCGTCGTGTGTCCACATCCACATCAAAGGAGGGTGTGGCCTCAAGAGTCTCTGCCAACTCTTGTAGCTCTTGTTTTGATGCGATGCCGTCTGCATTGCCCTGTTGGTCCGCTCCGGCCAGGAGTCGGCGGTCCAGAAGATGTTCAAGCTGTGGTGAGTGGTCTCCAATACGGGTCATGATTCTTTCTTCCAAGTGCTATGTTTTTAACTTTGAGTGATGAGTACGATTCATTGTCTTGCGATAGGTAAATAGGTAAGGATGAAAGGTACCGAGAGGCTTACAAACTGTCAAGGAGAGCTACGGATCAAATGCAATCACCACAAGCAGCAGAGCCACATTGTGAGACCTTTGAGGACCTTGACGCACAAGTCCATTTTTGCTATAGGAGGAGGAGTTTTCAGTGATATCATCTCGGGCCAACAGACCTCATTGACCTTCTGTTTCCACGATAGTTTTGATTCTTTTCATCACCACCAAGGTAAAGCGTTATGAAGTTCAAAAAGATTGACACCATTCAGAATCCAACATTGCGACACACGGCAGAGACCATCGACCAAGGGAGCGTTGGCAACGCTGATGGTTTCATCACCACCACAGAGATCGAACAGGCGAATGAAATGGAGGCCAACTCATTCACCCCACTCTCTAACCTGCAAGATTATGTTGAGCAATTTGGTGATGGTGCGGGAACTTTGGACTCCGGTGTGAGTGTTAGCGACTCTTCTGCTCCAATATTCACTCCTCTTAGCATTCACTTTCCAGACAGCGAGCAGCCAGAAGATGATACTGTTCGCTTAACGGATGTTCAGAAGCCCAATAGTGCAGAGAGGATGTTTCGCGTTCCCTATGGAAAGCAAGAGATTCGCGATGGTCAGTCGGTTGAGATCCCCTTGGAAGGTCGCGCGATCCATATGATCGAGTTAGAGTACCAGGACACACGAAAGCTTCGAGATCTGGAGTTCAACGTTCGCGAGCCCGGTGGAAGTTGGAGAACCATTCGAGGTGATGAGTACCACGAGATGGTGAACAAAGAGAGCAATGGAGAGGTCCAGATCAAGCGTGAATCGGACCACAATGCTCCCTGGATCAACAACCCTGTACGAGTCAAGGTAGAGATCGTCTACCCCGATGGAGAAACACACTTGGTGGGCAAAAAGTTTCTCGACTTTCATGTCCACGATGCCTACGATGCTGACAGCTCAGGATACCCTGAAATCGACAACATCAATCGCACCTACGAAAACATTCCGAGTGGGAAGCTACCGGAGGGTAGTATTCTTCGTCTGACACCGATGTTTACAGACAAGAAGGAGTGGGAAGCGGACAGAGATATCGCAGCGGAGCTATCGTGGGTGAAGCCCATTTACATGCCGGAGCACAAAGAGAAGGTCAGCATTCTCGAAGGATGGGGATTCAAAGATATCGACCCCAACGGTTATGAAGTGGATCCCAATCGCCCCATCGCTGGTGTGCTGGTCAAGTGGACCGACAATGGCGGGATGTCGAGTGGTTCTGTATCCTTTGCCACAGAAGATGGCACCTATCGCAGCAGCTCTTACAATGTTGGCTCAGGAGAGACAGAGTTAATTCCTTTGGATGGTAAGATTGCAACCGATGGTGTGATTAAGATTGAAGGTTATGGCGTTCAGGTCGCCTCCATCGAAGTCATGTATGCAGACGAGCAATAAGCTGGATTGTTCGGATGTTCCCGATACATCGATGATGGATAGAGTGAAGGAAGAAGTATGCCTATCAATCACAAACCAGTTGTTCCTGGACGTGTCATCAACCAGGGCAACTTCCAAGAAGTCCTCAATGATGCAGCCCACGACGATCAGGTAACACTGGAAGAAGCGGAAGTTATTCTGGAAGCGGTGGAGGCCGATTTAAATAGCTTTGACAGTGTCCAAGTCAAAGAAGCGCAAGACTTGATAAAGCTGGTGGGAGACACCAATCCCACTCTTGCGGCCATGGCTGTTCGCACAGGCAATGTCAGTAGCTTTCGCTCCGCCATGAGCGTCCACATCGACTCGATGCTCCATCCTCAAAGAGAGATCGAGGATAGCCACTCTATCGAGAACGTACGCCGCGGAATACCTCTCGATAGCTCCGAACCTCTCCATATTTCAGGACCAGAGGGTACCGCATTTTTGGTAGGAGGCGGTCGCACCATAGAGAATATGGAAGTCCGTATGCGCCCCATCACTCACTCTGTGCATGGGGATGGATACGAAACACGTTTTAAGGTCACACGCAAAGCCGGCAATGTAATAGAGAGATTGCTAGCTAAAAAACCTGACGCTCGCCTCGTGGAGAAGCGTATCCGTGACTACGGTGTACGTGAAGACGGTGCCATCCGCGTCCATGTAGGGGATGATCCCCTCAGTCAAGAAGACAAAGATGCGGCCCAACTGGTAGAACTCACGGCAAAAGTAAAGAGCCTGAACACCCAGTATACCAAGTTGAGCAAAAAGCTAGAAACAACAGAGCCTGAGAAAAGAGGAGAGATCGAAACTCAGATTACCGAATTAAAATCCCAAATCAAAGAGTTCACGACAAGCATCGAAACGTTAAGTGGTAGCAGTAACTATAGCTCTTACAGCTATGGTTCGAGCGACGACGGCATGACATTGGGCCACTGTATCCGTGTTGATGAGCCTGGAAAGTTTCGCATTGACTACTTCCCGGAGGAAGTGTCCAAACAAGCCCTGCGTGGCTCGGTTCACATCGAAGCTTATGGTGCAACAGAAGAAGAGAAAAAAGCCAACCTCAAAGAAGCCGTGACTGTCTTGGAAATGAATGATGAGTTGCAAGCAGAACCATCCGAAGAATCCATGGAGAATCTGCGATTGATGCGACTTCTGTGGCAGGCATCTCCGACGTTGGCATCCAAAATGCAGAAGAAAACAAACCTCACGACAGATGCAATCAGAGAAGCGTTGGTAAAAGCCAAAGTACCTGAAGATTTTATAGAGGAAGCCCGATTTTCAGAAGTCGTCCCTGGTCATATCTCTGTGGTTGTACCGGGTCAGGCTGAGGCTTACGAAGCGGCTGGGGTTACGGGTCTCATACACACCATCCAAAACATAGATAAGATCGCCGACATCATCGC
>JALTMC010000287.1:0-14711 GCA_027005175.1 Myxococcales bacterium | reverse complement strand
CATCATCGCTGACGGAGCCTTGTCTGCGACCCAAGAACGACTGGCGATGCGCAAAGTCATCAAGGGGATGTCCAGTGCCACAGACCTTAAGACAGGCGGCGCAGAGTATGTTTTTACGCGCTTGATGACCAAGAAGATGGGCAACCCCAAAACCAATGGTGCAGTGATCTCCTTCAACACAGAGTTGCTCGATCGCACAGACTGGTTTGCCTATCCTTCGGATAAGTACGGCTCAACCTATATGCGCAGCGAAGCCCAAGAAGGGACAATATCAGCTGCGGTCAAAAAGATCATGAAGCGGACCAACCCAGACGCTGAAGCCTTTTTGGACAAGATGCGCAGTGTTCAGAGCAGTGGGCAGGGAGCCAATAGTTTTTTTGAGCGGCCCACAGGCCGTGAACTGATCAAAGCCATTAATGACAAAACGTACGCCAGCAGCAGTGTGAGCAGCACCCGAAATGAGGCAATGTTTCAGGGCCACATCCCTCTTTCTATGATGAACTACATCCTCGTGCGCAACGAAGTTGAGCAGAAAAAGATCTTAACCCAACTTGAGGAGCGCGAGATTACCGAGATCAATGGTGCCCCCGCCACAGAATTCATTCGAGTGCAAGATACGCTGTTCCCTCCTGAATCAGAGAATCCAGTGGATTACCCTGACTACATTTAACATACCCAACAATGAACCAAAAGATTTAACATACCCAACAATGAGCCACAAGCCAAAGCAACGATGGAGCAAGTGGGTTGGATTAAGTCTGCTTGGGATATCCTGTATCGGACTCACAACCTTGGGGGTTTCTATGTCATGGAGGTGGAGCGTGCTACATCATTTAATGCAGTGGAAGTTCTCTGATGTACAAAATATCTCCACAGAGAAGCTCGCACACTGGTTGCAGCAACCATCCAAAAACCGACCGGTATTGCTGGATGTTCGCGAAAGAGAAGAGTATGCGGTAAGTCATCTCAAACAGGCTCGGCACACCCCACCCAACACAGAAATCAAAACCCTGCAAGAGCGTTATCGTCCAGAGACCGTCCTTGTTCTCTATTGTTCTGTGGGATATCGCTCCTCTCTGCTGGTGCAACGTTTACAGAAGGCAGGATTTCACAACGTATACAACCTTGAAGGTTCCATTTTCCAATGGGCGAACGAAGGTCGAGAACTCTACCAAAACAAAGCAAAGACAACAAAGGTTCACCCCTTTAATCGAATGTGGGGGACATTACTCAAGAAGCGCTACCATGCCAAAGTATCTGAGAGATAGGGGGGAGTTATGCTTCCATGGACACTCTACAGCAGAGGGTACAAAAAGGACAGAGCGGCACCATTGTGTGTATTTCTCCATGGTTGGATGGGGAGTCATTCCGACTGGGAACCCATAGTTTCCCAGATGCCCATCGAGATGTCCTATTTGCTCTTGGATTTACCAGGCCATGGAAAAAGTGTGCCCATTCCCCCTCAAGAGAGCTTGGATTTTGACAATCTTGCTGACTCTCTTCATGAGCATCTACAAGAATACCAAAGATACACACTCGTAGGATACTCCATGGGGGGACGGCTGGCACTCTACTATACACTGAAGTATCCACATGCCGTGGATTCGCTTATCCTGGAAAGCTGTCAGCCAGGAATACAGGAGCCGGAGGCCAGACTTTCGCGAGCCACGCTCGATACACAACGCGCAGAGCAAATCGTAGAAGCAGGACTGTCTCAGTTTGTAGAGCATTGGTATAAAGCCCCTTTGTTTCGCTCCTTACACCAACAACCCAACCAACTCAAACAACTTCAGAGAAGACGTGAACAAAACCATGAATCCAGCATGCCCAGAACCAGCAGAGAGTTAAGCCCTGGGCGGCAACCCTCTCTGTGGAATCATCTCTCCTCTCTCTCAGCACCAACGCTCCTGCTCACAGGAAAACAAGATCCAAAGTATCCAACACTGATGCAGTTGATGCACAAACAAATACCCCATAGCCATCTTAAGATCGAGCCCCATGCAGGGCACAACGTCCATCTGGAAACACCAGAAGCATGGCAAAGGATCGTTTGTGACTTCCTCACCTTTTCCCTACCAACCTGACTACACACTCTGAACTCAGAACTCCACAACACTCTGAATTCGCATAGGGTACACAGAAAAATACGCGAAATATTTCAGGAGATTCTCAAGTGAATGCTGTGGTTTGCCGTTAAACAGATGTAATACGAGACACAATTGTTGTGTTGCATGTATTTGTTCAAGAGGTTGGCGCAGATGGGACAAGGATCAAGGGTATTGGAAAGCAGAGGGCCAGAAAGCTCTCACCATACAAGCCCTTCCAAAGCAATGACACAATATCCAAGTCATGCGAGCCAGGTTATTCCAAATTCGAACGCAAGTCGCGGTTCGCAAAAGAATCTCTCCTTTACAGAGCTGCCTTGCGTCCTTGCAAAAGAAAGAAGCTCTCCCTCAGGAGTCATTTCCACCCCCCAGGTGTTTATCCCCAAAGAAGAGCAGGTATTAAGCAAACGTTTCAGGCTGCTTCGACATATCGCAAGCGGTGAGCTAGGCCGTGTGTACGAAGCCATCGACCTTACCTTTGGAGGTATGTATGCCATCAAAGTTCTCTACCCTTGGATCGTAGAGAACCCTCACTCGATGAATGTGGTCGTTCACAGCCTCAAAACAGCAGAACGACTCCAGCATCCTGGGCTGAATCGATGTTATTTACTACAGCAAGATGAGGCTTTAGGATTGACATACTATCCCATGGAGCTTGCCACGGGGATCTCGTTGGCTTTTTTGATAGAGCAACGCAAAAACACGAACTATCAAAGTACCTTTTCGGCCTTGGAGGTGCTCAAAACGATGGAGCAGATAGCTCCCTCTCTCCATTTTCTTCACAAACGGAATCAAGTCCACGGGAATCTTAAGCCCACCAACATTATCTTCCCTGAAGGTCTCTTGGGACCACCTGCCAAGCTATTGGACTTCGGCTGTCGCCTCCCGAATGGCTTGGATTCCATCGCCTCAAGAAACATTGCATCATCAAAATGGATGTACAAAGCGTCCCCAAATGCGATGTATTATATCTCTCATCAACAAAGACAAAACAAAGATGCGTCGCTCTCGGCAGCCGATGATATCTTTTCTTTGGGTGTCATCACCTACCAGATGTTGACAGGGGAACTGCCTGTCGCGATGGCTCCTCCTCCAAGCAGCTATACACCTGAACTTTCGGAAAAACTCGACAAGGTATTGGCTCGTGCGATGCACAGCCACTCCGAGCAAGCATTCCAATGCATTCATGAATACCTGAGCGCGTTGCGAGAAGCTCTGTCGATGGGCTCAGTGTCCGCCATCGCCTCTGGCTTCACAAGGGTTGTTCCACCTCCTCAACGTGAATCGAGTGTTCTTCCTCCTCATGGCTCGATGGCTTCCATGTCTTCCATCCCTTCGAGCTTCCCACGAACCAAGCCGCCTCACTCCAGCGGAAGCTTCATCGCTCCCTCTACACGTTCGATGGGACACCTTTCCCACGTACCTGAATTTTACAAAGTACCTCTCCCCAACACAAGTACGTTTGTGACATTGGAGAAGAACAACTCCCAAACATATCCATCTCGTACGATGGGCACAGCGGCCCCCTCCCGAGCATCATCGGCCACATTGCGCTCGATGCCAACAAACCATGCGCCACAACAGTTGCGAGGAAGTCATCCGTCCTTGCAGTCGCAGGCAACTCACAACGGCAATCCCGAAAAAAAGAGAGTGTGCAGTTCGCCCAGATTGCATCACACATTACACCCGGAAGCTGTGTCTGGTTTTGCACTTCATCCTCAGGGCACTCTGTTGGCGACAGCCAGTGCTGGAAATATCAAGATTTGGGATACACAGCGTTGGCAAGAGACGGAGACCTTCAAGCCAGGAGAGGTCGGACTACAAAACTTATGTTGGAGTACCAATGGTCGGTATATGGCCTTTGTTTGTCAGTTGACGACGGTACAGATTTGGGACTGGAAGAAGCACAAACAGAGTCAGGCACTCATACACGACCAACCCATTCGCGAGATCGCATTGAGTGAGGATGGTTATATTCTGTGCACAGTGACCACAGACCACAAAGCTCATGTATGGAATGCAGCGACTGGCGAATATCGCGTGACCATTCAGGAAGCCCAAACACCTTTCACCCACCTCGCTTTAGAAGAGCAAGGCCATGTTCTTGCGCTGGGAAGTCGAGATGGCGCAATCCAGCTATGGGACCTTGGACGCAACAATAAGTTGTTTGCCTTTCCTACCAACGACTCCCCAGTACATTGTCTGCAATTTGTGCCGAAAACATCGACCCTACTCTCGGGACACGCCAATGGAGAGATCCATCTGTGGGATTTCCACAAAGCATCACTTCTCCAAACATTCAAAGACCACAAGGCTCCCATTTGCTCCCTCAGCCTTAGCCCTCATTTCGAAACATTCGCCTCTCTCGCCAAGGACGGCAGTCTTTGTAGTTGGTCGATCCACCAACCAACACCACAACAAACACTGCGTCGAGAGAAAGAAGCCCAATTTGTTTGTATCCATTCCCAAGAGCAATGGATGGCTTCGATCGAAAAAAATATGTTGCTGGTTTGGGACCTCCCACACACAACATGATCTTAAATCTACTCCAGCAACACACAGAAAATCAACGGACGGGGAAGCGCAGTGATGAGCGAATACTTTGAACTCATCCACATCTTGGGACAAGGAAGCTTTGGCACAGTGTTCAAGGCCCTCGACAAGGTGCACAATCGATACGTAGCCCTCAAGGTCCTCCACCAAGAGCATGCGCAAGACAGCAAAATAGTGCAACAGTTTTTCCGAGAAGCTCTTGTTTTAACTCGCTTGGAGCATCCGGGAATTCCACGAGTCCTTTACCTGGGACCTTTTCCTGGTCAAAATGGCCAACGCACCTACGCTCTGGCCCAAGAATTCTTTGAAGGACAAGACCTCGCTGGATACCTCGAAACCAACGGGCACATGCCGATCAACGAAGCCATTCAGTTGTTTTTACAACTCTGTCCAATCCTCGATTACGCCCATGCTCGCAAGGTTATTCATCGTGATCTCAAACCCAGCAATATCTATCTGACCTCGGAAGGACCCAAGATCCTAGACTTTGGTATCGCAAAGATCTCATGGGTACAAGCTGTCGATACAGCTCCCGGTGGAACATTATTGTACGCTGCTCCTGAGCAGTTGGGTAAGAATCGCAAAGTCTGCATCCAAAGCGACATTTTCTCTCTCGGTGTGCTGTTGTATGAAGTGATCACAGGAGAACATCCATCCCAACTCAATCTTGGGGAATATTTTCGCTGGATCAAAGAGAATGCTCCCCCCACCCTGCTTCTACCCGACATACAAACAGACTCCGACCAAGCCAAAGAAAAGCAGCTTAACAATATCTTCATCAACATGGTAAAAAACCGCCCTGCGAAGCGATATCCAACAGCAAATGCTGTGGCTCGTGCCCTGCGAACTGTGATCGATTCGTCCCCCTCTTCCGCAGCTTACTTTATGGCATCATCCCAACCAAGAGTACTGTTTTCCTGGGTTGACCCCAAACGCGACCCTTACTACCGCCGACGCAGCAATGGTGATGTACTCAGTGGCCCAACACTGCGACTACTGCAATCCAAAAGATACAACAACTTCTTTGATCACTTTGTCCTGCTCACACAGGACGAACCTGAGCCACTGGAGCAAGCCAAACGTCTTCGTTATCGAATTGAAAGCCAGGGCTTGTTGCATCAAGATGGAGAAGTCCACATCAAAGCCGTCAACCTTGATAATCCCTGGGACCTCACAGCCATCGCACAATCCTTAGGCGCGATCGCCCAACAATTTGAGCAAAGTCTCGGTGAGATCGAAAAGTTTGCCTTTACTTCCACAGGAACAGCCCACGCGCAAAGTGCATGGTTTTTATCACAAGCCCTGGGCTACTGGGAGAACAGTACATTCCTTCAGATCATCCCACCCCGTCACTTGGCACCTGGCGAAGATCCCATCACAGAGATTCTCTCTCCTCACCACATACCCAAGACACCGCTCCCTGAAGGACTCAACCCACCGCAACTCAAAGAGAATCACCCCGACACTCCCACTCGCTCTATGTCCGTGGGCTAAAGACTCAAAAAGGCTTCAAGGGCACCTGCCATCTCCATCGATGCTCCCGTCACAGTTGTCGTCGATCTTGTTACAAGTCTCTTTTTTGGGACCCTTATACCCAGTGCATTGACTCCAGACATGGTTCCGGCAGACTTGCTTGCCCAACTTGCAAGGCTTGTTGCATTTTTGAAAAAGATTTAGGGACATTTCGAGGGATGGAGTACTTTAAGATCCAACTCCTTTGAGCAGTCGTTGGGAGGGTTACAGATCTCCACTTTGTAATTTCCAGGAGGTATAAAGCTCAAATCTATCACAAATGACAATTCGCAACAATTCTTGACGGTTGTAGGCAGTGGGACAGTCTGCAAACGAGCCTGTGTTTTGGAGACAAAGCCAGAGCCTTTTGCAACAACAGTCACTTTCTTTGTTCCACATAATTGTTTAGGATTTAAGGAGGAGGCGGTGGGGACATTGGACTTTTCGGGTACAAGCTCTTTGGGTGGAGACTCTATCACAGGCTCTGAACCCGATGGTTCAGGTCCTGGTTCAAGAGTGATGCGTTCCTCCGACGCGAAGCCTGCATCTTCCGGTTTCACAGGCTCGGGAGTCGGCTCTGTTTTGGTTTCGAGAGATCGCTCTGTCAGAGGCTCAACAATGGCTTCCCTCCCAGGCTCCACCACCTGTTCAAGCTGGGGCTCTGAGGATGTCACTTCAACAACAGCCTCAACGGCAACACACACTCCTGCCCGACAGATCTGGCCTGTCTTGCAATCTTTGCCCGATGAACACCCCGACACAGAAAGATCACCAGAGGCTTCCCCTCCATCTGTAGAATCCTGCTCTGAAGGCGTGACAGGAAGAGAACAATAGGAAAAGGAAACCACAACACCCAACACAAAAAAGAATGACCACAATGTTCTCATCCAACAACATCCTTCTCACAGCAACCTATGATTCACGTTTGCGTTACAAAAAACGGAGAACTTACAATAACACAAGAAGAGAAAGGGTCGAGACAAAAGCATGCTGCCAAACACTCCAGTGCAATCCATCAAATTAAACGTTGTGCAGTTCGAGTTCCCCCTCACCTTCCGGGCGAAAGACGTTGAGAGGGATGCGCAAGTAACGGACCTCATTCTCGCTGGGCTCTGGGAGATGTCCTGCATCAACATTGACCTGGACACTTTGAAACAAAAGCTTGGGTGCATTGAGTTTTGCATCACGTGCCGTGCGAAAGAGAATAAACTCAGAGCGAGAGCGACCTTCGGGAAGTTGAATATTGGATGCCTTTTGCGCTGCGATTGTACTTTCACAGAGAAGCTCGCGTCCTCCGGGTTGATAATCGTGCCCAACAAAAACCCTTGTTTCGTCAGGCAATGTATAGAGACGTTCGGTAATGGACTCATACAGATCTTCGGCACTACCCGCCGGGAAGTCACATCGCCCAGTACCCTGGTCCGGCATAAACATCGTATCACCGGTAAAGATAGCATCTTCAAAACGGTATGTCGCACAAGCAGGTGTATGGCCTGGAGTAAAGATAACATGAAAAGAGAGGCTACCTGCTGTCACAGTTTCGCCGTCTTTGAGAAGGCGATCAAACTGACGACCGTCGGTTGGGAACTCTTCTGGCAAATCAAAGACGCCCTTGAAAACACGCTGAACCTCTGTGATCCGCTCACCGATAGCCAGCTTTGCGTCGGGAAAGTTCTTTTTTAAGAGTTGTGCGCCAGAAAGATGATCGGCGTGAGCATGAGTCTCCAGAATAAAATGAGGACGCAGCTTCTGTTCCTT
This sequence comes from Myxococcales bacterium, assembly GCA_027005175.1. GTDB lineage: Bacteria > Myxococcota_C > UBA6777 > UBA6777 > UBA6777 > M3003. The sequence continues at coordinate 6,783 of JALTMC010000287.1, read as the reverse complement.
GAGAAAGGCAATCACCACATCCACCGACTCTGTCCAGACCTTCGACCCAACAGGATCGTAATCCAAAACAGGATCGATCACGACAGCATCTCGTGTTTCAGGATCAAACACAACATAGGTCAGGGTATTCGTTCTTTTGTCGTAAAAATCTTGTATCTTCATCACAACACCTTTTTTGAGTTCAGGGTTTCGGGTTAAATCGGAAGAACATGGCCTAACCATGATAAAAATCAACACAGAGAGGTTGAAGCATCTAACGCAACTCTCATACCAAACTGTTACAAAATAGGCACTTTCTCACATTGACGGAAAGAAAAGACACCCGAGAATCGCAAAGAACAAAGAGCACATACATTCATTTGAAACAACTTGAAACAACTTGAAACAACATCACTCTGAGATCTCGTCATCTTGGTTGTCAAGAGAGATTTCAGTTGTGGCATGAGCTAAGGCCTCTTCATCTTGTGTTTTGAGGTAATGAGTGAGAGGGCAAGTCTCGCAGGTATGTGTATCGGTCGCAAGTTGGCAAGCATGCGAAGTGGCAGCCTTCATCGATGCGAAGTATTTGACCCGACTGCTAAAGACATTCTCCCTACCGATTTCATCAAGAATACCTGTGCGTTCGAGCAAAGACATAGCATCCTCACGCACACCGGCGAGCAAAAGATATCGTCCTTTTTCCGCCATACGCTGTGCTGCGGCAGCAAAGGTGTGAGCGACTGTGGCATCCATACCTTGTGTTCGTTTGAGACGAACCAACAGAACCTGAACATCCGGTTGTAGCACAACATGGTCGAGTGCAGCTTGTAGCTCACCTTCCACACCAAAGAAGAGGCGACCTTCCAGATGAAGGATGCGAATCGCTCCACAGCGCTGATGTTCACTCGAAGTTGGTAGAACAGGAACGAGGTTGTCATCGTCGTCGATGGCCATCTCTCGCACAACAAGCAAGCGGGCCTGGCGCAAGAACAGGATGAGGCTAATTCCCACGCCGAGATAGATCGCTTTGTCGAGCGGCATCAACCATGTACCAAACATGGTCGCTAGGAAGGCCAGTCGATCGGACTGGGTGCTGTTCATGAGGACACGAATTCGTTTTGTATCGACGAGATCCACAGCCACAACAAGAAGCAAGCCTGCCAAACTTGCGATGGGGATATGATTGGCTTGTGGTCCAAGAACCACCAACACAAGGATCATCAGCAAGCCTGCAAAAACACCAGCCAAGCGGGTTTCGGCACCACCTTGTTCATTGAGAGCAGAGCGAGAGAGGCTGCCGCTGGTGGGATAAGCACCACAAAAAGCGGCTGTAATATTGGCGAGGCCCTGCCCAGTGAATTCAGCGGTGGTGTCGATCTGTTGTCCCGTACGGGCACCAATGGCGCGGGCCACCGAGCTAGACTCCACCAACGAGAGAACAGTGCAAGCAAGCGCGAGAGGAGTGAGAAGACCCAGCATCGACAGATCGGGAATCGTGAACGGGGGCAAGCCGGCCGGAACAGGTGCAAGGTCACCCACAACTTTAAGTCCCTGTGTGGGAAGCCCCAACAACACAGAAACGATCGTAGCGGCAAGAATGGCCAGGAGTGCGCTGGGCCAGGAGGGGCGAAAGAGCCGCATCAGGACAATAATTGTTGTTGTCCCAAGAGCCATCGCGATCGCCACCCAGTTTGACAGAGCAAGCGTGCTCAACCAACCCCAGATCTTCTGTAGTACGTGAACATAATTCGGAAATGCGGTCACAGCGAGAGTACCAGAGATGGCCAGAGCCAGCAGCAGGCTGGGTATCACACGACGGGTGCGACGTGAGACTAGCAACCACAATGTGAGCAGCCCCACAGCTCCCATCAGTGCCCACCGTATCGGCCCGATATGATCGAGCCAGAGCATCAGCTCATGTGCAAGCGGGATCGCCTTTTTGACGGCAGGCGTGGCAGTCACGTTGGGTAATTGGCCAATCCCAATAAGCAGGCCAGCTCCGGTGATATAGCCAATAACAACGGGGCTTGAGATATAGTCAACCACAGCCCCAAGGCGCAACAACCCCGCAAGGAGTTGAAACACCCCCACCAAGAGGGCCAGCGTAATCGCAGTGGAAAGCGGGTCTAAGCCTGCAAACATAGCGATACCACCCCCCACCAAAAGGCTGAGAGCGTTCGTCGGACCTGTAATGACATGACGAGAGCTTCGAAACAAGCCGCCGACAATGGTAGGGAGAGTCGATGCATAAAGTCCCATCACAGGGGGGAATCCCGCGATAACAGCATAAGCAATGCCCTGTGGTACAGCCGCAGGAGTGGTTGACAAAGCTGCTACAAAATCACGGTAGGCTGTTTTCCAGCGATATCCTTTGAGATCGAGAAACGGAAAGAAGTGAGCAAATTTCATAGAGACTCTTTCTCTTCAGCAGACAAAAGCAAAGATTCGTGTTCTATACGTTTCAGCCATGTGGATGTTGCTTCGAGTCGCTGTGTCCAAAGAGATGAAATTTGCGCAAGAACAGGCAATTCATACTGGCTCAAAGAAGCCACCATGTTTTGCCATATTTCGAGGTATTCTTGCAAGGCTCCCACAATATCCGGTAGTTCTTCATAGTCAGCAGCCGAGCGAAAAAGGTTGGTGAGCATCAAGCGCCGTGGGCCAAAACCTGCGGGTACTCGACGTTTTCTTGAGAGCAGACGGATATCATCACGACTCAGATAAAAACCGCTACTCACAGGGGAAAGCAAAAACGTTGCGATCTCTCGCAGGCCGGTCTTCTCTTCGTCCAGGAAGGAGACTCCCTGGTGGAGAGCAGGAAGCCTCTCTTCCCAGGAGATCGGCTCTTCCTCGGGGAGGTCTTCCAGCTCTCTGCGATGTTCCACGCTCAACGTCAAGACCATCTCTGCCAGTGCAACAAACACGGGATGGTTGGTGAGACGAACTGCCTGTACAAACAAAGGGAGCCATAAAAAGAAGTTCTGGTCCAGGAACCGCCTTTGTTGTAAGCGGCTCTCTTCATACAGGTCCTGAGCATCAGCGTGGAGGGCCTGGGATTCTTTTTGGGAAAGAAAGGCCAAAAAGAAAAGTTCCACACCGATATGATCTGGATTTTCAGCAGAGGTCACGATCGGAAATCCAGCCGCAGTATAATGTTCGACAACACGTTGTGTTTCATCTCCACCGATCTGTCCTTCTTCCGACAAAAACATGCTTTGGTAGGGAAAGATATTGAATCCAAAGAGATGTTGATGGTCAGCGTCAGCCTTGTCGAACAGCATCGTTTCTGGTGTGGGGTTGGACTCCTCCCAGATATGCAGAGGTCCCTCTAGCTCCGGAATCATCCGTAGATGTTCAATATTTCCTTCGTGAACCCCTTGCAAGAAGAGGGTGCCGAGCAGGTGATACAAGTAGCCACGAGCCTGTGCCCAATCGGGGGGGGAGAATGCCTTGTTCACAACGTTCATTGTTTTATCGACCAAATGGCTTTTCGGGAAGCTTATAAGCCTCTCGAATGGGTTTAAGGGGTCGCTTAATCCAGTACGGTCTGCGTGTTCCATCGGGGCTATGGTCCACAGCAGAGCGAGTCAAACCGACCCACTCCCGATAGACATCCATGGATCGTTTGGTGTCCACCCAAACATCACCGTGCTGGTCATTGGGACCCGCTTTTCTCACATTGATTGCTTTTTGCAACCAACAATGTGCACCGCTGAGGGGATCGGGATGAACGGCATGTGTCAGGTTTTGGTGAACCCCCACATCTTCCCACCAGATACGGCTAGTGTCCGGATCGCAACTCTCCCAAGGACGGGCTCCATGGATGATATTGAGCTTGTGACCACCTTGACCATCTTCTTCCAACGTCGCAAGGTTGGAAGTTCCAATACCAACACCCGTGTTTTCTTCCAAACGCCAGCGACCCAGGTGGTGACTCATCGCAATAATGCCCGGCTTGATGCCCTCTGAAACCCAGACACGATCGACAAAATAGCCGATCTCTGTCTCCACACGAACCAGCTCACCGGTGCGAACACCGAGGCGTTCCGCATCAGAGGTGTGCATCCAGATTGGGTTCTTGTGACTGATCTCGTACAACCACTTGGCGTTGGCGCTGCGGGTGTGAATCAAAGTGGGCAAACGAAAGTTGGGCAGCAACAACATCTCATCGTTGTTGCGGTCGATATTGTCGGGATGAACATGGCTTTTGAGAGGCCAGGGGATCAGGTATTCCTGCTCAGGCCAGCCCCACTCTTTCAACGTGGGCGCATAGAAGTCGAGCTTGCGGCTGAGATTGCCGAAGCCAACCTTGGCTTCTCCATCCACCATCACACCCACAGCGTTCTCTTCATCATCAAGGATGCGATCGAGTGCATCGACCGTATACGACTCAGGTGCTCCCTCCAACGGGTGAGCATAGGGCATATAATTCTCACGAGTCACCTCAAAAGCCCCATATTTCCGCATATAAGCGAGGGGTTCAAGGCCTTCTGCGGCAGCTTTTTCCGGTAGACCGGGGACACTGTTGTCAAAGATCCACTTGTAGTACTCATCAATCGTGATGATCTCCCCCTCTCGGTAGGGGCTCTCAAACCACTGACGCACACCCAAATCACCGTCTGGATCCATCGCCGCTGAGAGCTGAATCCAAAACTCATTCTCTTCCCACACCTCACCTGGGTTGGCCTCATACGTAAACTGAACAGGCTGACCCGCTCGCTCCATCGCAACACGACGCACAGGCTGCCGAAAGGCGAGCCATTGCCCTGCGTGAGTTTCTTGGCTCATGAGGTCATGCCTCTCTGCGGAATGACCCATAGGAAGGACATAGTCAGCAAACCACGCGGTCTCATTCCATGTGGGTGTCAGGGCCACATGACACTTGAGTTTGTCTTCGTCTTGCAATGCCTTCAGCCACATAAAGCCATCGGGATTAATCCACATTGGATTGTAAACACGGGAGAAATAGACATCCACCTCCCCTCGTCCTTCCTCCAAGAAGTGAGGCAAAAGAAAGCTCATCTCAAAGAAGACAAGCGGCCACTCATGTGGGATATGCAACTCATTCCAGGCATTAAAAGCGGGGGGCTTTTTAAACGGCTTGGGCACAAACTTATTCCAGCTATTGCCCGACGTTCCACCTTTGGTTCCCACACTTCCCGTCAGGACATTGAGAAAGAACAAGGTCCGGGCGACTTGCCATCCACCGAGGTTTCCAATGCTCGCACTGCGCCATGTATGTGTTGCCAAACGTCCCTGACAGTTCCCCACAAGTTCGGCGGTTTCTGCAATTTTCTCCACAGAAACCTGCGCCTCGTTAGCCGCTCTCTCAAAAGAAAACTCCGAGTAGATCGCCTTCAGAACATCCTCAAACATCGCAAAGGTAGGATTCTCAAGATCGCCAGAGGTCTGCAGCGATTGAATCAGATCTACCGCAGCTTTGGGCTCTGTAATCACACTGGGAGCGGCTTGTAAGAACTCTTTCCAGTTGACCCACTGACGCATAAAGTCTTTGTCGTGCAAGTCATTTTGAAGCAAGTAGTTTGCGATGGACAGCAGCACCGTTGCTTCACTTCCCGGCCATGTCGGCAACCACACATCGCTCTTGCTGGCTGTGTTACTCATCCTTGGGTCGAAGGTGATCAACTTCGCGCCCTTGTTTTTTCCCTCCATGATTCTCTGAGCATGAGGATTAAAGTAGTGGCCTGTCTCAAGATGACTGGAGATCAACAGAATGACATTTGCGTTGGCATGGTCGGGACTTGGTCGATCAAAGGCCGCCCAAAACCAATACCCAAAGCGAGCCCCCGAAGAACAGATATTGGTGTGACTGTTGTGACCATCCACACCCCACGCTGAAATGCAGCGATTGGTAAAGCCATCTTCCCCTGGTCGCCCCACATGATACATGATGCCATCAAGCCGCTTCTTTCGACTCTCTCGCATCCGACCCCCGATATCTTCCAAGGCTTCTTCCCAAGACACACGCTTCCAGCGTCCTTCGCCTCGCTTGCCCACTCGTTTAAGGGGATACAAGATCCGCTCTGGATCATAGATCTGGTTGTGGGTTGCAGGACCCTTGGCACAGTTTCGACCACGACTCCCTGGATGAGCCGGGTTGCCTTCAAATTTCTTGATCTCATAGGTAGTTTTGTCGACATAAGCCAACAAGCCACAAGCACTCTCGCAGTTAAAGCAGACTGTGGGAACAAGAGAAAACTGACGCGGAACACGACGAGGCCACGCTTTGGAATCCCACTCGACCCAATGCTCCCAGTGTTCTGCTGGTGGGTAGCGAGTCAACCGACCATCCGGATGCTTGACCTCCGTAAAAGTCACGGAAGGAGGAGCCTCCGCCTCGGAATAGCGGGGAAGGGCCTCTCCGGCGACATTGGTCGGACCCGTCGGAGAAGCCTTTGATTTCGCGGGTCCTTTCATCAACAAGGCCGAAAACAATTTGGAAAAACTCATTTCTATCTTCCTATGGTCTAAGAAATGCGACATGGGAAACTGTATCTTTCGACAAGAACAAATCCTGTCCAGACTCCCTAGCACACCCGAATCTCTAGCTATTGGGGATCTCTTGAGGAGCCATGACATAGGCATGCTCAAAACAGTACAGACCTACGATCGCGCCGAGTCCTGCGACAGCAGCAGCGATGGGAGAGCCGAGGAATAACAACGCAAGAGGGGCAAGGTGTCCCACCAGAACACTGCCAACCCAAAACAACCTGGCGTATCGGCCATGCGTAATCTCGTGTGCCGCTCTGGCAGCGTAATCACTCGCATGCGACATACCAAGTT
>JALTMC010000286.1 GCA_027005175.1 Myxococcales bacterium | reverse complement strand
AAACTGAGACTTACCAAAGCGGGCTCAAGGGAAGAGCTACTCTGGAGATTCTTCCTTACCATCGGCATGAATCGCAAAGCGTCCTTTTTCCCTGGGGTGGGTGGGGCCATCATTTTTCCAGGGCCAGCCGCCAAATCCAGTGCGTTGGTAGTCTATCATTGCCTGGTAGATCTCTTCTTGGGTGTTCATCACAAAGGGGCCACGTTGTGCCACAGGTTCATTGATAGGTCGGCCCTGTAACATCAAGAGTTCAGCTTCTTGGGTACCGTTCGTAATGGACACGGCCCTATCACCACGCACTTCGATGGAATGTTCCACTCGAACCTGCTCACCAGCCATCTCCAGTTCATCCCCTGCAAAGAAGAAAAAAGTCCGATGACTACCCGGCTTTGCAGGAGGTACAGTCCAGGTAGCACGAGGTGCCATGCGCAACGTCCAAATTGCAACATCTGCATCTTCTCGTGATGCCCAGGAACCAGGAGGAGGCGTTGGTGGTTCATGCTCACCAAGCTTACCTGCGATAATCGTCACTTCCGACTCCCGACCCTGCTCATCAGAGAATGTCTGTCGAGGAATCGTATGACTCCACATCATCTTAAAGTGACTCTCTGTAAACTTGTTCTCTTGTGGAAGGTTTAGCCAGATCTGAAACAACTCTGTGTGATTGGAAGAATCCTGGTTCACCAGGGGAAACATCTCTGAATGAACAACCCCTTTACCGGCTGTCATCCATTGCACATCACCCATGCCAAAGCGAGCGGTTGCCCCCATAGAGTCAGCATGGTCGATATAACCCTTCCGGGCGACAGTGATAGTCTCAAATCCTCGGTGTGGATGCCGCGGAAAGCCGGGAACTTCCTCTCCATGATACATGCTCCAACCATCTTTTCGAGAAAAGTCCATCCCCAGATGACGCCCTGCCAGAGACTCTTGAGGTCCTAAACTTTTGTTCCCCTCTGGAAAGTGGTCATCGTGATGAGCACAAAACAAAAAAGGATCAGACGGCTGCCAGGGAAACTGAAGTGGCTTCACGGATAGGATAATTCGTTCAGACATCATAGTCACTCACTTCACTCAAGCCACAAACCGCCAATCGCGGTTCACGAGTCTCAAGTTACACGGAATTGGTGCTTAGGTTTAGAGGGAAAGTCGTGTACTCCTTACCGACGACATTTTGTATTGTCTGTCTTTATCGAACAGACCCCTTTGACACAGCCAAACCCATGATACATCGCATCACAAGGAACTCTGAATTCCCGTATTCTTTCAAGCTTTTTTATAAACTTAAGGTCTTTTACATATTCCCTTACGATCTTGTCTATGGTAACAGAATAAGAAATCGCAACTTCATCGCAACTGCAGGGCTGGCCATAGGTATAATAGGTGCAATCTATGAATTTAGTACAAGAGCGGTTTTCACGAATTAACTTAATCACATCATCAAAGGATAACTTTTTCTCTGTGGGTGGGTTTTCTGGAGTAAAATCTGAAGAAGCCCTCTCTTCCGGCGTTTTTTCCACCGATGAATGAGGTTCCTCTGGGATTTCTACGATCTCCGTAGCTGGCTCGGATGTTCGCTGTCCTTGCGCAGAGGAGTCCATAGTGCTGCCACTTTCGGGCTTTGTCTTTTCTGTAGGACGGATGTCTGAACAGCTTGTAAATGACCAGAACAGTGCGACGAGAAATAAGAATCGAAACCATCTCATTCGGCCTCCTAGTATCCCCAGTGGCTATCAGAAGAGGTGCCACATATTGTTACATGATCGCTGGCTTTCACCACATTGCCTTGCGAATCTTTGTACTCTCTATTGTGCAACCCTTCACAAATACGTCTTTCCATTACACGAAAATCGTTACCAGCCTTCAGTCCTGGAGTAAAGGTGAAGGTTCCGTCAGCAAAGGGCAGAAAGTCAACTTCGACGCGTGTGCTAAATGTACCTGGATTATTTCCATTCTTCCAAGTGTAACTCCTTGTCCATACAGCTTTAAGCGCTGCTACCTCTTTGTCCTCATACATGGATATTCCTGTGCCCACTGCTAGAGCATAGGGGATATGGAAAGCTCCAGTCAGAGTTCTGGGATATTTAAATATCAGATTTGTTGTGGTAAAGCTACCTGGCGGTGTGATGGTAGAGATCGCTTGTGAAAAGAGGACGCGTGGCTCTTGGCCGGTGGCTTGATTTTCGGTGAAGGTTAACCAAAATTGACCGGACTCAATGGATGGGGATAACAGTGTGCCGTCGCCTTTTCGGTAGTAATGATAGGCTAGGCTGGGCTTGCCTTGTGTGCTTGGAATTGTAGAAAATGCTTTGTTCGTAAGGTCTGTCCATTGATTGGTCGCTTTGTCAAAACAGTAAAAGCGGAGGAGTTTATTCATATCTGGGAAGACTCCACAGGCCATACCAGTAGGCACGCTGGGGTCAGGCCAGGCAATAATCGATGGGCTGATTACACCTGTAAGAATTACACCTGATGTGTTCTTTACCTCACCTTGTGATGTCCAACCTGAGTTGATGTTATTGAGAGAGAACCACTTATGTTTGTTGTCGGAATTATCCAGCACAAACAAACCCACAATACTGGATGAGCCGCCGAAAGAGCCTAGATCGACCTGCATGACTGTTAATTCAGGTTCCACAGATGTTGTAATGGAACTGGTCACAATCGATTCAGGATACCAGTTGATTGTACCATCTGTATTAAAACCTGAGGCTGGTAAAGTATATATTTTTGAGTCGCTATCTTTCACATAGGCTAAAATAATCCGATCCCATATCAAAACAGCAGAGAGGCCTTTTATGGTGTCCACTGCGATTGGTTGTGGGTTCTGCCACTGGACACAGGGGGTTGCTGTGGAGATGTCATCGCCACCTGCCTGGCAGGAGCCATACGATCCGTTGACGCTTGCCAGCAAGATCGTGCCAAAGCGATAATATATTTTGCGATCGGTTCCCATATAGAAAATGTATAGCTTATCTCCTCTTCTCAAGATTTTCGGGGTTGCGGTGGGAAGCGAATTTGCAATCAGTGTTGTATCGTATAATGCACTTTTTTTATGCCCAAGATTACCACAATCTGCTCTTTCCCAGGTTACAGATGCACGAACAGCAACGGTGTCGTAGATCCCATTTCTGTTCCAGTCTATGTATGTCGGAAGTGAAGTACTTGGCATATATGCCTGTGTCATGAGCCAAAATGGATCTCCCTGCAAGTACGTGGGATCAACATTTGTCCCGCTAGTGAGAAAGCCCAGCCCCGTCGTTTCAAGAATATTGGATGGCTGTAATAACTGTGGGATATCTCCCGCCGCAAATTTATCTGCTGATGGCCCCCAATGCCCTGAGGAATAGTTCATAATGCTCTTATAATGTGGCTTGCAATTCACCTTTCCCCAACTACCGTCACCATAATGGTGCAAACCAACAGAGTGACCCAATTCATGGGCAAAAGCGTTAGCGCAACCTCCCGTTGAATACGGTTGATATACCATATGATCACCCGTCACAGGGGCTTCTCCACCACAAAATTTGCCAAGGTGGGATAAGTTTTCAGCTAGAGCATAGCGAAACACATGTCGACGGATGTTGCTAAAATAAGAGGTATATGTAGAAACCGTCCTATAGTAGGAGCCCGATGGGACCGCTCCAGAGCCACCCCAGTTGCCATAAAGTGTTGCATACGCCTGATTGGTTGGAGTCTTTCCGAGATCAAAATGTAAGCTGATTCCATCCTGGCCGTCGGGATTGCGAACATCTGCCGCTTTCGCCACATTAAAGTAGGCTTGTATCTTTATAACATCAGCCTCTGTCATAGGGTTGGAGGACCAAGCATTCCCGCATGTCCCGCTGGTACAGAGCGTACCCCCCGTACAATCATTATTTGTGGCGCAGGTCGGGGATAGGGTGTAATCCACTTCAATAAAGATATCTTTATGACGGGGATTGGCACCCCACATGGGTAGGTGTTGTGGCCACCAAGCTGCATCCACACCGTACACCTCCCAATTATCCAGGAGGCCGTCACCATCCGTATCCTTTGGATTAAAAACTTCAGTGCATCCTGCCTGCGTATTGTTATCACACGTTCCCAACGCATTCTCCAACCCTGCGCCTAATCCGTCGCCGTCGTTGTCACTGTTGTGGTCGTTGACATACAGTGTCGTTGTTCCCTCGGTATTGGTAGAATAAGCACCTATGATGATTTGGCAGATATCCTGAGATTTTATGTAAGACGCCAAGCCAGTACCATAATCATCATCTACTTGAACCATATCCAAAGATGAGCATTGTAATGCGTAGATCTTCGTGTCGCTGCTCCCTCCTCTGGTAAGAACCGTTTCGTACTCATAGGATGTGCTATGAGGTAAATCATGAACATCAACTCTTCCTCCTCCAAAGCTGATATTTTGATTGTATAGGGTCGCTCCAGTACCGACATTTTTGATGACGAGATCAGCGGTGCCATAACGATCTGTCGCCCAGGCATGAACAATAATCGTATATGTTTCTGTTGTGGAGACCGTTAATGTGATTTTTGAGGCAAAAGGTTCTGAGCCACCATCATCATTCTTGTCCACCTGACCTATAAGAAGCCCCCCCACACATATATAACAGTGTCAGGTGCAGAGCCTCCAGCTAGGTTTTTTGTTTCAATCTCATAGGTTCCTGGAGCAAAAGTAATAGAAATCTCGGGAACGACTGTCGCTGTTACATTTTGATGAATGTGTGTCACAGACCAGGCCGGAGTTATTACAAAAAAGACAATGAACCCGTACGGAAGAGTAATAGAATGTTTCATTGGTATTCCCCTTCTTTGTCATTTTGGTGTAATTATCCATTTGAATGGACCAAATTACAACTTACTTGTTGGGAAAGACTTGTATTTTTAGTTTGATACGCTCTTGTTCTAGCTTCTTTTTATCGTTTTTGTAGGTAAGACGAAGCTGTCTGAACTTTTGCATGTACAGAGCACGTTTTTTTAGAAAATCCGCAATTTCTTGTGCTGTGTGCTTCCTCCTAATAACCCTACCCCTTTTGCTCTTTCCTGCGTTTTGAAGTTTGTATTTATGCTTTCGTTGCGGGGCAATTCGTTGCTGTGTATGGACATGTTTGGCTTTTCCAGAGTAGGTTGATTTCGGTAGGTGCACGTGATCTTTCACAGAACAATTTAATTTAGCTTGTTGGGTTGTTGGGTTGTTGTTGGTTGACCCGTTGTCAAAGCCTGAGTGTTAACACTGACCTGCTTCGTTTTGTGGTATGTCTGCTCGATACAAGAGACAAAAAGAACAACGGCTAGAAGTAGAGGTAACGTAGGTAGTTTTTGCATTTTTTCCCTCCTCATTTTGTTACAATACCAAGACTACCGGAAGGTATTCCAATTGCCTTTGAAGATTTGTGCGATTCTTAGTCTTTCAGTCATCCACCCATTTTAGAAGCACACTGAACACTTGCCACAAAACCTACAACTAACTACTATTCAAAGTGATCTTTATAATTTCCTATACTTTAAAATACAAACTTTCATATTGAGTTACCATACGAACTCTACAACGAAAAAAAAAAAATCAAGGATTTATTTTATATTCAAGAGACAACGAATCATTAACTAGAGAGAAACGAAGTCATTTATAGATCAATTTTTTTTCTAGGATCACCATTCGCTATTCTCTCAGGTACAACTTCAGTACTGGCCTGAAGGTAAGCCTCGTTCCCATCGAGCAATGTATTCCGCGAGTTATAACATCTTGAGCTTTTTTAGAGACTGGAATTTCAAAGTCAGGAGAGACTTCATTTCATCTTTGTG
>JALTMC010000285.1 GCA_027005175.1 Myxococcales bacterium | reverse complement strand
CTCGCTCTCCCTCAGAGCCTACAGGGAGTAAACAAGTGTTCAAATGCATTGCATTAAACAGTGCGTTATGATAGTTAATGTCGGTTTCAAAAGGAACTGACTTCATCGAAAAAATGTCGGCTCCAAAAGGAGTTGACTTCATCGACAATCCAGGTAGATTGGAAGAAAAACCATGCCCCGAAAAGTAGCAGCAGACGATCCAACACGGTTGTACGAGAGTGATTTTATGGAGCGCATTACTCGCGCTCATCCAGTAGAACCATTTGTGGCCTTTATCCCGGTGGTCCTCGCTTTGATGGCCTACACCATCTACTTCGGTCCCTTTCATTGGGCCTCCGCGCTAGGCTTATGGGTGGCCGGTGCCCTCTTCTGGACCCTCATCGAATACTTCCTACACCGCATCATCTTCCATTACGAAGCCAAGTCTGTAGAGGGAAAAAAGGTAATGCGCCTGATTCATGGCATTCATCACCAGTTCCCCAATGACACAGACCGCCTCGTGATCCCACCCCTGTTTGCTCTTGGCGTTATGGTCATCTTTGGCGCAGCCTTCTACCTCGTCCTCGGCTACTGGATGGCTATCCCCTTCCTGGCAGGTGGAATCACTGGATATATGTATTACGACTTTGTTCACTACTCCACACATCACCTCAAACCCCGCACTCCTTGGGCCAAAGAACAACGTCGCCGACACTTCCTCCATCACTACAAATACCCCGACGCCTGTTATGGTGTAAGCACCGGATTCTGGGACTGGGTCTTCCGTACCCGAGAAGCAGACGCCATCCGACTTGTCGAAGCCGGACAGATGAAAGCATACCCCGAAGAAAACTGGAAGATCATCGATAACACCATCCACTGATGCTTCCCAACGGCGTAACCTTCCACACAAAAAGGTCCCTGACGTTAGACATCTCCTTCAGGGCCAACAGCGTAACCTTCCACACAAAAAGGTCCCTGGCGTTAGACATCTCCTTCAGGGCCAACAGCGTAACCTTCCACACAAAAAGGTCCCTGGCGTTAGACATCTCCTTCAGGAGTTTCTATGGATTGCTCCTTCGAGATGGGTTTGTCCTTGGAGAGGTCATCATCGGCTTCGTGGGCTTCCTCTTCTTTGGAGTCCGATTCATGGTCTTCAGGCTCAGGTTCTTTGCTTTCGTAAGAGAAGATAAGTTTTTCCTCTTTCTCTTTACCTTCCGCATCAACACTGGCCAAGCCACCATGTTCTAACGCTCCAAAGAGGATCTCTTCAGAGATGGGTTGTTTAATCATTTCTTTGATCACTCGACCAAGAGGACGTGCTCCCATCAAGGGGTCAAAGCCTTTTTTGGCGAGGAAGGAGATCGCTGCATCTGTCAGATCGATCTCGACCTTGCGAGCTTCAAGTTGGGTTTGAAGTTCGTCCACAAACTTATTGACAATGCGTTCCATCACCTCTGGTTTGAGGGCAGCGAAGCGGATTCGAGCATCCAGCCGGTTTCGAAACTCAGGACTGAAGGCGCGATTAAAAGCTTTATCTTCGTCACCCAGTTTGAGCTCACTGCTAAATCCAATACGACGAGAAGACAGCTCACGAGCACCGACGTTACTGGTCATGATCAGAATCACATTGTGAAAATCAGCGGTTCGACCATTGTTGTCGGTTAATTTACCGTGATCCATCACCTGCAACAGGATGTTAAACATGTCGGGATGTGCTTTCTCGATTTCGTCGAGCAGCAGGACCGCATGTGGATTTTTGGTGATCGCTTCGGTTAGCTGACCACCTTGATCAAACCCAACATACCCTGGAGGAGCACCAATCAAGCGACTGACCGCATGACGCTCCATATACTCGCTCATATCAAAGCGAATCAACTCAATGCCAAGCGTTTTGGCAAGTTGTCGCGCGACTTCCGTTTTCCCCACTCCCGTCGGCCCCGTAAAAACAAAGTTACCAAGGGGTTTCTCAGGGAGGTTCAGACCCGCGCGAGCAAGTTTAACAGCAGACACAACCTCCATGATCGCGTCATCTTGACCGAAAACTACCTGTTTGAGGTCATCCTCCAACTTCGCGAGACGCTCTTTTTCAGAGATCGTCACATCTTGTGATGGGATCTTCGCAATACGAGACACAACACGCTGCACAATGGGAGAAGTCACTACGTTCTCCACACCCGTATCGAGCTTGACCATCGCTCCAGACTCATCGATCAGATCAATCGCTTTGTCGGGAAGACGCCGCTCGTGTAGATGTTTGGCCGATAGATCGACCGCCGCCTCAATGGCTTCATCATCATAAGCTACACCATGAAAATCTTCGTAAGTCTTCTGTAGACCACGAAGAATCGCAACAGCATCATCACGACTGGGTTCCAAGATATCGATTTTTTGAAAGCGACGTGCGAGAGCACGATCTTTTTCGAAGTAGTTGCGAAACTCTTTGTACGTTGTACTACCGATGCAACGCAACTCACCACTGTTGAGAGCAGGTTTGAGCAGATTGGAGGCATCCATAGCCCCGCCGGAGACCGCACCGGCACCAATCAGCGTATGAATTTCATCGATAAACAAAACAGCACCAGGGTGCTTTTTGATGGCATTGACTACAGCTTTCAGACGGGCTTCAAAATCTCCACGATAGCGTGTTCCAGCGATCAGAGAGCCCATATCAAGGCTAAAGAGCACAACATCTTTAATCGCATCTGGCACATCACCGCTCACGATGCGGAGCGCCAACCCTTCCGCCATCGCAGTCTTTCCGACACCAGAATCTCCCACATAAAGAGGGTTATTTTTGCGGCGTCGGGCCAGCACGTGGATGGTTCGCTCCAGCTCCAACTGACGACCAATCAGTGGATCGATCAGACCCGCTTCAGCCCGCTCATTTAAGTTGGAAGTAAACTCTTTGAGAGGGTCTTTTTTGCCATCATCGTCAGCAAGCTCTCCCTCGTTCTCTTCCCCTTCAAACACAAACTCTCGATCATCGTCATCGGAGCCGTACTCATCGTCCAAGCCATGGCTGATGAAGCGGAGAAAGGAAGCCTTTGACAGACCGTTTCGCTCCAGAAGATAGACAGCAAAGCTATCGGGTTCTTTGTACATTTCAGCGATCACGTGAACGCCCAAAACCTCATCAAGATCAAACTGCTGACCATGAAACATCGAACGTTTGAGTACACGTCGGAGCCCCTTAGAGAGATTGGGCTGGACCCTACGATCTCCCGATAAAGGCTCAATACCTGAATCAAGAAACTCTTCCAAATCGGACTTGAGCTTTTTGGTTTTGCCGCCCGCCTTCTTGAGATGACGCCGAACCACATCGTCCAAGAGCAGCGCATACAACAGATGTTCTACACCTGCAAGCTCATGACGCCGTGTGCTAGCATCACTCAGTGCTACACTGATGGCAATTTCAACTTCTTGCGAAAACATATCTTGCTTCCCTCTTCCCATCGTCTCACGACGGGGTCGCCATTATTCAGGTTCCATGGTACAAAGCAAAGGAAAACCGCTTTCACGAGCTTGTTCGACGACTTGTTGAACCTTCGTTTCCGCGATATCATAGGTATAAACACCCACAACAGCCTGTCCTTTCTGGTGGACAGTCAGCATGACATGGGTCGCCTCTGCATGATTTTTATGAAAGATCTTCTGAAGGATGTGCACTACAAATTCCATCGTGGTATAGTCGTCGTTGTGCAAGATAACCTTGTACAACTTCGGTTTTTTTGTTTTGGATTTGGCTTTGGGTCGTGTGATCGTGGACAAACCACCATCATCGTCATTGTCCTTTCGCCTTTTACTCAAACCCCAAACAGGCTTCACCTGAAACATCATAACTCTCTCTTGTGCCTAAACATGACACATCAATCAATGGATGAGGACTTCCTTCACTTTTTCCAAACCTTGCTCATGACTTCCTCACAACGTTGTTTGCAAACCACACAAGGCCCAAGATGATGTCCCTCTTTAACGGGACCCTACCGAAGTAACCACGAATAGGACAAAAGGCAACTTTTTCTAAGCAACTCTATTCAGATTCTTCCGATAATCGTGAGGCGTGGGATTTATTTCTACCATATCTTTCAAAAAATAAAGAGTACAATGACATTCTCTGACTCCGAAATAGGGCTTCAACCATGAGTAGTATCAAATCAACATCTCCCAAGCCGATGCTCCCAACACCAACTCTCACGACCGTCCAAAACGAGAGTTTCCAGGACAAGAACCTCACCGGTGGAGCAGAGGGTGGGAAAAGTGTGGCCCCCCAGTTCCCCACCCAGGAGAGTTTGATATCGGAAACAGAATCAAGTCGTCAGGCGACCCAGGCGAACCCTGAGACAACAAAGCTTGTATCGGCTCAAAAAGCACAAGGGAGCCAAAGCGTTCAGGATCCCCAAAAGACCGCGTTTGAAGATCCTATCGATAAGGTAGCCAACACACCGCTGACCCCCTTTGAAGAGATCCCTGCCGCACAGATGTCAAAAGACGAAGCCAAAACTGAGCTTCTCGCCTTGCAAGACAAGGGGGACATTAAATTGGAGTTCACAGACGAAGGAAAAACCCGTCTGTTTGTTCCCATGTTTAACGTCAACTTCAAAAAAGAGACAGAAGACAAGAGCAAGTCGAAAGTAAAGTCCTTTCTCTTTCCAAAACCACAAGATGCTGTCAAGCTCTCTCGCCTCTCCGAGTGGTTTAGTTTTAAAGGGATCAAAGAGGTTCTTTTCCGCAACTTCTCCAAGACCAAAGAGGCAGACAAGCCAGCAGAAGCACCTCCCACCGTAGAGAACAAGACGCCAGCCCCGACAAGCCAGGTTGACAAACCGACAGCAACCCAGACCGTGGAGTCGAAGTCGTCTGCTGACGTGAGTCCGACACAAACTCCTGCGGCCCAAACAGCCGTAAAGACTCCGGTGAAAACGAAGCCAGCAGCGCCGGAGGGAGTGTCTCAACCATCTTCACCACCTCCATCTCTGACACAAAAAACGAAGCCAGAGACGATTCCGTTGTCTCGGCTGCGAACAGGTGGGACGATCCCACTCTCGTCATCAGCAACACCCATCCAGAAGCCCACCACAGGGATCGCCAAGCCATCCGTCCCTCATCCAACCGCCTCATCAAAGCCAACCTTGAGTCCCATGCAGTTGGTGATGTCACAAACGATGGCACAGAAAACCTGGACAACAAGCTCAACACGACCTCTGCACCCAAAGGATCGGCCCAAGCTCCAGCCAAGACAGCCCTTCAAACACCGGACACCAGTCCACTGCAATCCCTCACAACCAGCCAAAACAAAGAGGGTCTCGTCGCGTCAGAAACGCTGCGCACGGACAAGACCCAGACACCAACGGTGACAACCAAGAAGCCACCTTCGACATTGTCATCACTGGGGGATCGACTTCAGTCTTTGATTCGCAAGAAGCCAACATCTTCAAGAGCCACACGTTATTCAAGACTGAGCCCACGCGCAGCTTCTTTGTTGAAGAGCCGCCCCAAGCTCAGCTTGTGGAATATGGACATTGCAGGCGTCAAAGGTCAGGATCCCAAAACCGGTCGCGTGATCGAAACACACGGAAACCGAGATTATATCCGGTTTACTCACCAGAGCTATCTCCAATCGATCCGGTCCAATCGTGCAGAAGTGGCCAGGGAAGCCAATCAGCAGGCTGCCATGGAGAAAGAGCAGCAGGCACAAGCCCAGCGGTCTGAAGAACAACAACAACTTCGTATGCTGTTGGACCTAGAGCAAATGCGGCAAATCGAATCCAACCGGATGGTGTCACAAACCACACCACCGCTTCCTGTCGATGTCGCCCCTGTCATA
>JALTMC010000284.1:3647-5815 GCA_027005175.1 Myxococcales bacterium | reverse complement strand
GGGTGCCTGCGTCTGTAAAGGGACAGGAAGCTGCACCGCAGGAGCGACCAACACCTGCGCTTGTGTGGGAGGACAGACAGGCACTCAAACCTGTGCTGCCACCGGCACCTGGGGAACTTGTACGTGTGGGAGTACAAGCCTTGCTTGTACTCCGGGTGATACCAAGGAATGCCCCTGTGTCGGAGGTCAGAAAGGAGTCCAAACCTGTGCTGCCACAGGACAGGCGTGGGAACCCTGCAAGTGCGCCTCCGGTACTCCTGTGGTATCGACAGTGACCCCAGAGAAAGGGCCAATCAACCAGAATGTGAATATCACCATTCTCGGTGAAAACTTTGCCCCGAAAGCCACAGTACTGGTTGGTTCGATTGTTGCGAGTAACATCCGCGTACGAGGTGCCACCAGTATCTCGGCTGTGGTTCCTGCTGCGATTCAAGCCGGAGAATACGATATTATCGTCGAAAATCCCGACGGCAAACGCGGCACACTCAAAAAAGGATACACCGTGGAGGGCGGCTGTGGTTGTACCACCGTCGATGGCATCCCCTCCCATATCCCCATCGAAGCATTCCTAATGTTGGGTTTTGCACTCTTCCTACTCAAGAAGAGATTGGCGTGAAGAGTGCCCCAAGCTACTCTTCAACAGCTTCGACAAGTAAATGGTTTTCTTAGCCCGGTTCAAGAGAGGCCTCTTGCTTCTCTGTGATACCAAACACCGCATTGAGGTCGATCTGAAGACCTGAAAGAGTTCGAACGTCCTGATGACCTTTTCCTTCGTAGGTAACACGTGGCCCAAAAACTCCATCAGCTTCCAAAAGTTCACGAGCCTGTCTTTAAGAATGCCCACAAAGGAGAAGGATTTGTTCACACGTATTGTATGCATCTTCCGCAAAAGCATGTGTCTCTTTTGTATCGGGTTGGTGGTGGGTTGTGGCCCGACAGACCCAACAGAGGGTCTTCCATCCACAGTGATCTGGGTGGCACCACTACAAAAGCCTGACGGCAAAGTGGTCTTTGCCACCGTTCAAGAGGCTGTGAATGCAGCAAAAGGTCGGCTCATCCGAGTCACACCGGGTTCCTACCCCGAATCGATACAAGTACCAGCAGGCGCACGTATCCACATAGAAGCTGAGCCCAACAAACCCTTTCTTGTGCTCCCTCCTGAAGGCAAACCTGCCTGGAATATCTCAGAGAAAGCGGATGTGAGTATCCGTCATATGCAAATCGAAGGTGGGCTACGCGGTATCGTCGTCTCCAAAGAAGCACAACTGACACTGAACTCTGTCAAGATCAATAATGTCACAGGTCAAGCCATTTTTGCCCGACAGGCTCGAATCATCGCGCACAATGTAACGATAAAGGATGTAAAAGAAACACCGAAAGAGAAGTTTAAACAAATAGGTCAGGCGCAGGGAATTCGTGCAGAAGGGGGAACACTCCAAGTGACGCAGTGTCACTTCAACAATACAGCCAATCGGGGCATCAATGCTATCAAGGGAACAGTCGCAACCATAGAGTCGTCCTCGTTGGAAGGTGGAGGAAAAAAGAGCATCGCTGCCATCGCATTCCAGGAAGCCAGAGGTATCGTTCGAGATGTTCAGATCAAGAACTGGAAAGAAGGTCTCTTTGTCAGCCAGTCCTCCGTAACATTCGAAGGCAGCGACATCAAAGGGGCAACAGGAAATGCGATCTTGGTCTCAAGTGAGAGTTGGGTCTTGCTGCACAACAATACCATAAAAGCACCAAAAGAGAGTGGGATATCGTGCTCAAACAGCGGTGGTTCCCTCACAAACAATACCATCACGGATGCTGGACAATATGGAATTTTTTTATCGCAAAGACTGCCCAAAAGTCAGGTATTGGTGGAGAAAAATACAGTAACAAATGCTAAAGCTGCGGGGATTCAAGTGTTCAACACACGGGCTACAGTGTTTGACAACAAGATATCGAACAGCCAGTTGGGCAACGCCAAAGATGACGGACATGGCATCGCAGCCCTCGACACCGATACGATTCGCATCATCAAAAATGAGGTGAAAGGCTGTGTTGGCTCTGGGATCTTCCTGGTGCGTTCGACCGGAACCATCGGACAAAACAAGATCGAGTCCAACAAAGAGAGTGGGATCGCGGTATTGGAAGTTCCCAAAGGTTTCTCTGTCACTCTCGTACAG
>JALTMC010000284.1:0-3637 GCA_027005175.1 Myxococcales bacterium | reverse complement strand
GAACAAGGTGAGTCTCAACGGGGTGGCTGGTATCTTTTTACTAAAGAGCCAAGCCACCTTAGAAGAGAACTTGGTCTCTCAGACAAAGTTCATTGCGTCGGAGCAGTCGGGCTCTGGGGTTGTGGTGTTTGGCGGAAGCAATGCCACAATCACCAATGACATCTACCAAAAAAATGAGCAGTATGGATTGCTTGTCGCTCAGAACTCTCAAGCCAAAGTGTCGGGAAGCACCTTTGCAGAAAACAAAAGTTACGGTATGTTCCTCGACTGTTTATCGAGCAAGGTTCAAGAAGAAAAGAATACATACAAAGGCAACGGTCAAGGAGAGAAAAACAAGTGTCGATGAGTCCCTCCCAAGAAGAACTCCGGCTCCGAAAGAAACTCCAAGCCTTACTGCAAGGGCGCAAACGAACTCCGACGTGGAAGGAGCTTTGGCTCCTTGCCCAACACCTGTTTAAACTCCGTCTTTTCCTCCACCACAATCATGCGGAGACTCTCGCCCTCTTTCAACAGGCAGAACTCGCAATTCAACGATCGAGCGAGATCTTCTTTGCAAAGCTCTCTCATGCAAAGGAACAAAATCACCTCCACCTGACAATTCGAGCCTTACAACACAACTTGGAGCAAACCATTGGTGACTTAAGCCGCTCTCACCAAGAGACATTGGAGAAGTTACAACAACTTCAAGCATCCCTTGACGCGCTGCAGTGGCTCTCAGAGCAGTGCCCTCCCCTGACCCACTCAAACCATTTAACTGCCGAAGCACTCGCCGATTTATCACTTTTAGAGAGAGAGCTTCACCAAGTCCGAACGGCCCTCAAAGAACAACACATCTCCCAGAAACTACAAACCACGCAAGCCCACACGCCACAAGCACAATCTGCTCAAGCCCACACACCACAAGCACAAGAAGAGTCAAGAGCAAGGTTTGATGAAACAGACAGTGAAGCAAGCAAAGAGAGGTACTCGTCGGGGAGTACCGAAGGGTTAGCAGAAAGTGCGAAGGAGGCTTCCGTCTCAGAAAAAAACGCAAAGCCTATCGCATCCCCTGAAGAGCTAAGAGTCGAAGCTGAGCAACTCAGACAAGGTTGTGCCCAGTTGTATGGCACACTCCTTACACGAGAGATGGAACAGTTTCTTCAGCATACAAAGCAAGGAGAAGAGTGCGCAAAGGAATGTACACTTCAGGATTTAAACCGCACTTGGCTATGGCTTCAGCATGGTGAAGAGTTACGATTGAGCTTTCAGCGAGAGAAGCTTCGTCGAGGAACCTATGTTCCAGGAAAGTTGGCGTCATTAAATGCACAAATAGAGCAGCGATGTGAAGAGCTACACCAACGAATGTCTCGCTGCAGTGCAGACCTTCCCACCGCTCTAACACGAGAGTGGTGGGCCCAACATCTGCGATTTTTGCTAGACGACATCGACGATCAACTGGCCACGTTAGATGATCAAGCGATCGAGTTGGCCCTTCGACAGCTCCAGCAGATGGAGCGTCAAACAAGCTGGCTCACAGCCATACTTGAGCCACTTCAGAAAGCTGAGCCGTCTCCCAGTCCCGACACGGAGAAAGAGTTTCAGTTGGCGATTCGGCAGTGGAAGCGAATTCGCTACAGGTTGAAGGTAGAACGACAGGAGAGAAAGCTACAAAGCACTCTGGAAGAAAAGCTGGGTCCGCTGTTCGCCAAACGAATGGAAACCACCGTACTGGTGTTAATCCTGTTGGTCTTGGTGTTCTTGGTTGTCGAGTTCTCTTTTCACTTGTCCCCCACTACAACCTATCTACTGATGTGGGCTGATACTTTCATTTGTCTGTTCTTTTTGATGGAGTTCGGAACCAAATGGGCTCTTGCAGAAGGTCGCTGGTTGTACTTCAAACGCCACTTTCTCATCGACCTCTTACCTGCGATACCGTTTGGCTTTATTCTGTGGACATTCCAGGCCCAATCCGTCCTGGCACACCTGACAGCCGGACGGGCGGTCCGACTGGCTCGTCTCTCTCGATTTGCCCGATACATACGCATCATTCGACCATTCATTCGACTGTTCCGCTTGTTCTCTTTTCTCGTTCGTGCCATTGGCAGCGTCTTGCGAAAATACGAGTCTCTGTTCAATCGCAACATTATTATCTTTCCCAGTCCGGAAGAGAGCTACATCCCTCAACAACAGCGTCTGCAGTTTGAAGTACAGCAACTACGCGAACGTTGCCGACGACGGCTGCGAATGCATATCCATCATCTCACGACAGAAGAGAAGCTCTCCTTTGTAAGGGCGCAGCTTTCACACCTTCAGGACCACTTCGAACGTTTCTCCAATGCAGACCAGCCACTTGAACCTACCCCTCAGGCCACGGATGTGGTGTATTTACCCAAGCTCATCCATCGCATGATTCACATGGATGCGATCGAAGTTGAAGAGGTCCTGGGCCGCGGATTTGTTCAACAATCCTACCGAATTTTTAGCTACCTCTCCTTCCCCTCCATAGGTAAGATCCCTGGATTTCGTCGCATCGCAAAAGTATACAAACAGCAAGATCCAGCCGCTTTGCTGGCCTGGGTGATTCGACTGTGGGGCCGATTCTTACAGCGGATCCAAAACCTGATTCATTGGTTTGGTGATCTCCATGGCATCATCACAGGACCGCAAGTTCTCGACCGCATCGGCACTGCAATGGTCAATGCCACTCTTCGCCCTGCCCGACGCCTGTTGTTGTCTGGTTTCTTTTTTCTATTGATCTCCGGCCTGATTTCCGCCTTCTCTATCAGCTTCCTCAAAAATACAGCGACCTTTCTTGCAAAATTCCTTGGAACTCCCATCATCGTTCTTGGAAGTATCAGCCTGATTCCTCTGGCCTTGGGCTTCTGGTTTCGCCGCATTGCCAGCGCTTCCAGCGACTTCTTTGGAAGGGTCGCAGAAGCCCAATTTATCGGTCATTTAAAGCAGGTAAAGCGCAACCAAACGCCGGGAGACCTCGAACATTTAATCCAACGCGTCCTTCAACCGGAAGCACTTCTTCGACAACGAGAGATGCCCACACAAGAAGAGTTGGTGCCACAACTCATCCAACAACTCCAAGGAATTGGCGAGTTGGAGGAACACCACAAAACAACCACAGTAGAGCATCAATCCCTGTCGAAAGAGACCGAAGGAGTAGCTTCCGTCTCGAAGTCAGAAACGGGCTCTGCACGTTATCTCGATCGCGACCGTGTGTTGTTGTTGTATGAAGATTATCTGGGCGGCTCTCCACTCCATCGCAGTGATACCCCAACCACCAATCAATTGTTGGGTAATATCACCATTCAAAATATCCGACGCCATCGACTGACGTTGAGTTTATTCGACAATATGCGTATCGATCGATTGGACCTCTCCCGTCCGCGCCTGCTCCACTTTCTTGGCCCATACCTGTGGTTTACAGCCATCACCGAGAGCCTATCCCATCGCGTCGCTCGCTTGATCGTAGAATACAATCAAAACTGCGTTACTCTCACCGAGAAGAGGTGGCAGTCTGAAACATCGAGAGAGGCCAATGAAGCCTGGCTTCAACAACGGGAAGAGCGCATCCAAGGAAAGATACTGTTACAAGAGGATGACGGCAACAAAGAACAAGGGTTCCGTACGACGGCCTTTACAGCAC
>JALTMC010000283.1 GCA_027005175.1 Myxococcales bacterium | reverse complement strand
AAATTGGACCTTGGCCGCATCCAAGAACCTCAACCCTCAAAGATATCAACCCTCTTACCTCTACTGGTTGGCCTTGTCCTGTTGACCACAGGAGGAACAGGATTGCTTCAAGGAAACCCATTGCGCGGAAAAAACACGACCACCCAAAAGAAAAGCACAACCCCATCGCGAACCGCCATAAAACAAGTCGTTCCACACAAGCAGTTCGGAACTATACGTGTCGTCAGCGAAAATCTATTTACACACAACCTTATCTCCTTTGGACTGCTACTTCTTCTACTGTTACTGGCAGCGGGAGGTATCATGGTGTTTGTGGAAAAATCCACAACACACAACCACGAACCGACCTCACCGACCCGTAAAACTGCCACATCGGCCAACTAGGAAAAGCGAATGAATCTACAATCGCTCGACATTTATCTGCTGCTGAGTCTCGGCCTATTCACCATTGGCTTGGTTGGTGTTCTGTTTCGTCGTAGCGCACTCTTTCTGCTCATGTCTATCGAACTGATGCTCAACGGCGTAACACTCGCCTTGGTCGCCTTTTCACGGTATCATGCAGCTGACTTCAACAAAGCCACAACCGGACATGTCCTCATCCTAGTCATCACAGTGGTTGCCGTTATTGAAGCCGCTGTCGGTATCGCGCTGATCGTTTCCCTTCATCGACAAACACGAGGGAATCTAGACATCAAGTTGCTCGGAGAATTAAAAGGTTGACTGCGACACCATTGACCATTCACAACCACAACTTAACAAAGCAACGATACAACCTGGAAAGAGGCTTATCAACTCTTCCGGCATTGACCATTCATAACCACAACCACAACCGCAACTTAATAAAGCCAGACACCCCACTTACCCGACTTGTTACCTTGTTTGCCACCTGCTTTATGACTTTGTTTGTGACCCCACTTACCCGACTTGTTACCTTGTTTGCCACCTGCTTTGTAACTTTGTTTATGACCCCAGTTACCTTGTTCGTGACCTTGTTTGCCTCCTGTTTTGTAACTTTGTTTGTGACCCCACGTACCCGACTTGTTACCTTGTTTGCCTCCTGTTTTGTAACTTTGTTTGTGACCCCACGTACCCGACTTGTTACCTTGTTTGCCGACTGCTTTGTAACTTTGTTTGCCGCCTGTTTTATGACCTGCTTTGAGACCACGAGGAGCGGTTCCTTATGAAGACAAATTTGCTGCTCTGGATTCTTTTGTTGCCGATGTTTGGATCGGCCTTTCATGGCATTTTGTTACTCTTTGGCAAGAAGCTCCCACGGGAGACGACAGGAACGATAACCAGCCTGATATCGATAGGTACATTTGTGGCGAGTGTGCTGGCATTTTTTATGCTTCAGGGTTTGCCGAGTCGGACTCCACAACTTCGGACACCTTTGTACACTTGGCTCCAGGTTGGTAGCTTTCAGGTAGACTTGACGCTTCTCCTCGACCCTCTCTCTGCCATGATGCTTCTCATCATCACTGGGATTAGCTCTCTGGTACACATTTACTCCATCGGTTACATGCGAGGAGACCCAGGTTCCCAACGTTACTTCAGCTACCTCAACCTATCTCTCTTTGCCATGTTACTTTTGGTACTGGGAGATAGCCCTGTTACGATGTTGATCGGCTGGCAAGGTGTTGGACTCAGTTCATTTCTGTTGATTGGATTTTGGTTTGAAGATCGTGAAAGAACCAAAGCAGGGATGAAGGCTTTTCTTGTGAATCGCATCGGAGACCTTGGCCTTTCCATCGGTATATTCATCCTTTTTTGGGGGATTTACCCACATCTACAAGCAGGAGAATCCCTGTCGTTTGCCACCATCCGTAACGATATGAGAGTTCTTCAAGACACTCTGATCTTTGGTCTCTCTGCGGTTGAAGTTTCGGCCTTTTGTCTATTCATCGGTGTAATGGCAAAGAGCGCACAAATTCCGTTGCACATATGGCTACCCGATGCGGTGGCCGCTCCCACGCCAGTATCCGCGCTAATCCATGCCTCAACCACGGTTATCGGTGGCGTCTATGTGGTGGTTCGCTTCCACTTTCTCTATAGCGCAGCTCCCGCAACAGCTCACTTTCTTGCTGGAGTCGGAGCATTGACAGCCTTCTTTGCGGCCTGCATTGGACTCTTTCAAAACGACATCAAAAAGATCCTGGCCTACTCCACAATCAGCCAGTTGGGTTTGGTCTCGATTGGTATCGGTGTCGGTGCCTACAGTGCAGGTGTCTTTCACCTCGCCACACACGCTTTCTTTAAAGCACTGCTTTTTCTCGGCGCGGGCTCTGTGATCCTGAGTATGAATCACGAACAAGATATCCGAAAAATGGGTGGTCTTTTTCGCTATATGAAAGTGACCGGATTTGCCTTCCTTGTGGGGACCCTTGCCATGGTTGGATTCCCCGGATTCTCGGGTTTTTTCAGCCAAAACAAAGTGCTCTGGAAGGTCTTTGCAACCCAACACCCTGTGATCTGGGTGATGGGCACTCTCTCCGTTCTAATGACAGCATTTTATATGACTCGAATGTTTTGTCTTGTCTTCCTAGGAGAGCTTCGAACCTCGCCTGACGCTCTCGTCCATTTCCCCGAAGGGAAGCCCCAAGAGACAAAGTCTGTGATGACCATTCCGATGTTGATTCTTGCGGTGTTCTCGGCCATTGGAGGGTTGGTAGGCATCCCCTATTTCCTCACCTACAAGAACTCCGTGTTTGACTTCTGGTTAATGCCATTGTTTGCCAAAGGTCTGGCCAACCACCCCCACGCCAAAGAGTTAGTGGGTCAAGCTTCCCAACACTCACACTTGTTGTTTGGGGAAGGCGCAGCAATGGGCATCACTGTACTCCTGATGTTAATCGGTATCGGTGTCGCCTTTCTCCTCTACATGGGAACAGCCCAGGCTCGACAATCGATAGAACGAGAAACAAGACTCCAGCAACCCAATACCGGTGGAGTCTTGGGGAGAGCCTATCGGATGGTATACAATGCGTTCTATCTCGACAAGCTCTACGAAGCCGCAATCATCCGTCCCATCCTGCAGCTCTCTCGCGATGGACTGTGGCCCTTCGACCAGTTTGTTGTGGATGGCATTGTCAACCTAACAAGCCGACTCACTCAAAAATGGAGTCGCGCCCTCAGTTGGTGGCAAACCGGATATCTCAAAGTCTACCTCTTCTCCATGGCGGTAGGCTTAATCTCACTGCTCGTTTGGTTCATGGTCACAGGTACATCACAGTAATGTTTGAACCTTTTTGTCATACTCTACACACAGAAGACAAAAAACTCCCGGTGGGATAAACCCCATCTCACTTTGCATAAAAAAGGCTCTACGATGATTGAAGGTCTGTTGCTGACATCCATCACTTTTTTGCCCTTGGTGGGAGGACTCCTCCTCCTCTCTATGCACAAGAGATCGGCAACCTTTCAGAAAGGCTGGACAGTAGCGGTCCTTATCGTTGACCTCCTACTCTCCCTTCTACTTTGGTTTCGCTATCCCACGATCAAGTCTGTCACTCTCGGTGAAACGATGATGGCTTTTGAGGTCAAGCAGGCTTGGCTCCAATTTCAGGATTTCAGCATCAACTACCACCTGGGAGTTGATGGACTCAGCCTACTCCTCGTCTTATTAACCAGCTTTCTTGGCCCTGTCGTCCTCCTGGCAACCTGGGATGACATTCAAGACAAAGTCGGCGGATATTGCTTCTCGCTCTTGTTCTTACAAACGGGAGCTCTCGGTGCATTGATGGCACTCGATCTGTTCCTTTTCTTCATCTTCTGGGAAGCCATCATGATTCCCATGTACTTCATCCTTGGGATCTGGGGTGAAAGACGCCGCATCTACGCGACAATGAAGATACTGCTCTACACTCTCTTTGGCAGCACCTTCCTGCTCATCGCGATGATCTACATCGGCATGCAATTCGGAACACTCAACGTGCTACAGCTCTACGGTGAAAGCATCAACCCAAGCACGCAACTGTGGCTGTTCCTCTGCTTTGCATTGGCCTTTATGGTCAAGGTCCCGCTGTTTCCATTCCACACCTGGCTTCCCGATGCACAGTCTGAAGCACCCATCGCTGGCTCCGTCATTCTCACAGCCGTCTTACTCAAACTGGGAGCGTATGGTTTTGTCCGCTTTGCCATGCCACTCTTTCCCGACGCCCTCCAACCATTAACACAGCCCCTTATGATTCTCGCGGTATTTGGGATTGTCTATGGTGCTCTGCTCGCGATGGTTCAGCCCGACATCAAAAAACGAATCGCTTACTCCTCCATCAGTCACCTTGGGTTGATCATGCTCGGCATCTTATGTATGAACCCCCAAGGCGTACAAGGTGGCATTCTCCATATGCTCAACCATGGACTCAGCACAGGCGCACTCCTGCTTCTGCTTGGCATGCTCTACCAACGAAGAAAAACCTCCTTGATCGCAGACTTCGGTGGCCTCGCACGCACAGCGCCTCTGTTTGCTTTCTTCTTACTGCTGTTCTCTCTATCCATCATCGGACTCCCTGGCCTCAACGGATTTGTCGGAGAATTCCTGATCCTCGTAGGCACCTTTGGCCGCAACCAAGTCTATACCATCATCGCGGGTTCAGGCATGGTCCTCAGCGCAGTTTACATGCTCTGGATGTTCCAGCGTGTGGCCTTTGGACCCCTGACACGCGCCGAAAATCACCAACTCACAGACCTCAACCCCAGAGAAGTCGGCTTGCTTCTCCTGTTTGCTATGTTTGTCATTTGGATCGGTGTCTTTCCCTCCACCTTCCTCAACAAATCAACACCCTCTGTTCATGCCTTGCTGCGACATGTCCAAAGCAAACGAACCCCCAAACCTACAGCTGCCCTTCGCATCGTTCCCAACCTTGCCCCTCAAACCTCACAGAAGCAAACCTCACAGAAGCAAACCTCACAGAAGAAACCTCACAGAAGCAAACCTCACAGAAGCAAACCTCACAGAAGCAAACCTCACAGAAGCGCTAGAGTGGAGTTCCCCTAGAATGAAGATTTTTCTTATATCCTTTGCTGCCATCGCACCACAACTGATACTCATGGTGGCAGCAACCATTCTGCTGCTATTTGGCGCATACAACATCCATCGAAGATGGAGTTATACTGTCGCCTTTGTTAGCTACTTTCTGTCTGGAGAGGCCGTCTACTTTGCAGGAGGCCACAGATTCCCTACCTCTGGCACCCTCTCCTTCCTATACAACGACAAATACACGATCTTCTTCTTTAGCTTGTTTCTACTGATTGGCGCACTTGTGAGTCTGCTCTCGATCCGATACTTCGAGATGCATGAAAAATTACACTGCGAATACTTTGCCATGGTCATGTTTGCTGTCGTTGGGATGATGGTCATGGCCGCGTCCCAGGACCTGTTAGTCATGTACCTTGGCCTTGAAATAACCTCCCTCACCTCCTACGTTCTTGCTGGCTACTTGATCCCACAAAAACGCTCCCAAGAGTCCGCTCTCAAATACTTCTTCACCGGTGCTTTTGGCTCCGCCATCCTTCTCTTTGGAGTGGCCTATCTCTATGGAGCCACCGGCAGTGTGGCCTATGCAGAGATTGGACAAAAAGCCGCAACACAACTCAAATTCGGTACATTCTTCGCGATAGGTACGATCTTTCTACTCGCTGGATTTGCCTTCAAAGTTGCGGCTGTCCCCTTTCAAATGGGGGCACCCGACGTCTACGACGGTGCCCCCACTCCCGTCACAGCCTTTGTCATGGTCGGCGTCAAAGCCGCCACCTTTGCCGCCTTCGCCCGAATAATTATTGTCTCTCTGGATATCGGCCCCAGTCTCTGGTTCGATGCGATCCTCGCAAGCCTATCCGCACTCACC
>JALTMC010000282.1 GCA_027005175.1 Myxococcales bacterium | reverse complement strand
GCACCACCCCAAGCCAGTTGCTTTTTATTTACAACATCATAGGCTGCCGCTCGAATCGATATCTGCTTGCCACCCTTCACAAACTTAACCTTGGCCAAAAGCAAATAGCGACTCTGAGAGATCGCACCAAAGGCTGAAACACTTGGATTCATCGACTTGGCCTGTCCCACATGTTGAACAGCCAGTACACCTGTCTGGTACCAGTTTCCTCGTGCGCTCAGAGGTTTCATGTTGTGGGAAAAGCGACCCGTTTGGCCTGTGACGTTCGCCACAGTCCCCCAGGTCTGATAGCCTTCCCGACGCAACATCACAAAATTCTTGCCTTTGCGCAGCCGCAAACGAACGGGTGTAGCCCCCACCAATCGACCGTTAACAAACACGGCAGCATGAGGTTTGGCCCGTATTTCAAGAACACCTTGTGCCGTCAAACCAGTCTGCTTTTTCACCTCGTCAAAGACCTTAACCTTGTCTGCCTCTTTGGTCGCACCCCGAATATCAATGGTCGGATCCAGGACAACAGCCTGATTAAACGCTTGCTCCGCCTTTTTCCGTTTCCCGCTCAATAAATGGCTGATCCCCACATACATCCAGGAGCGAGCCACTGGCTTGAGATCCCAGAGATTGGATGACGCCGACTCAAAAAGCTGAATGGACTTGGTAAACTTAATCAATGCCTTGTCCGGGCTTAAGTCCTCATAAGCTTTTTTACCCTCTACAAAGTTTTTTTTCGCTTTCTTGATCGCCTCTAGCTCTTCTGTTGATGAACCACCAAGATACTGCTGTGAGTCCTTAAGCCGATTGCGCAACTGACTCATCCAGATGCCTTCAACCCAAGCCACAGCACGCTCATGGTCTCCCTTTTCGGCTGCCACAAAGATGCTGACCTTATCAGGAGCTTGAGACCAGGCAGGCCCTACTCCACTCAACATCCACACCAACAAGCCCAACCCAGACCATCGACAGGCCCTTTTCAACCCGCAGAATCTCATTCTGAACATGCTATTAATCATCAACTTTCGGTTTTTGTTAGATATTCTGTTATAGAAACACACACCTGTGCCTCCACACTACTCATTTCCATGGCAACGGTCAAGAATACAATCACAGGAAACTTCCACTCCCCACAAACAAAGCCCTACGACTTCGCCTCTTTCTCCAACACAGAGCCAGCTCCATCTTTCTCAACAAACAGCGTTAGTTGTTGGGGAATCCCCATACGTATTTCAGAAGCTTCTATCTTTTCAAGCAGCAAACGCCGCGCGATAGAAGAGTCCTCACCCCAGTTTTCCGTCTCAAAGTAAAGATAGAGTTTGACTTCCTGGCCCTTCTCTGTACAAGCACCATACCGAAAGAAAGCCTCTTTCCCTGACTTCTTCCCAGGTGCCTCTGCCATCACCGCATACAACACATCCTCGACTTCATCAAGCTCAACCTCGTCTTGGTCAAACCAGAAGGAGATCTCCACCCGACGAAATGTTGCAAGAGAGTAATTGGTCAACACCTCATTGAGCAAT
Organism: Myxococcales bacterium; assembly: GCA_027005175.1. GTDB lineage: Bacteria > Myxococcota_C > UBA6777 > UBA6777 > UBA6777 > M3003. The sequence goes on along the minus strand of JALTMC010000282.1, from coordinate 4,348 downwards.
TTAGAGTTGGGAATAAAATGACGCACACCATCCACATCTTCAAGCACACAAGAAGTCAGTCCAATCTCATCAAGTGTTCCAGACAACTTCATCACCTTTATAAAGTCGCCACGATTAATATGACGCCGGGCCTGTAAAGCAAAACCTGCCGAAATATTACTCGAAAGAGAACGATTCGAAGTGGCAAGGATAGCCGTTAGCACACCCGCTGAAAGCCCTACCGTAGCGAGCAAAGCCGTGAGTTTGAGCATAAACAAAATAAGAACCAAGCCAGGAATCCACAACAAAACCCAGGCCGTAAAAGCAATAAAGTTACGATCGGAGATGGTGAGTTGAATGACACCTATTTTCTCATCCACCCATCCAACAATTCGCTCAAGTTGAGAACGACGAGCCAGAACCAAGAAAAGAAAAAAGATAAGCAATGCCCCACCAATCCGCAAACCCCACTCCACAAAAGGAGTGTAACCCGGAGGCAAATTCAACCACTTCACTGTCACCGACAACATGGACTCAATTTGGTAACCCAGATCAGGCTTTGAGGCAGCTCCTCCCACCGCTTTCGCAGCCTTACCTCCGAAAAAAAACATCAGAACCTCCATAAAAAACAGACTCGCCCAACAAGATCAAAAACAGAATGCAGACAGTGTATGCATTTGACCCACAAAAAACAAGCAACCACACACAACCACGACGAAAACCTATTCAACCAATCCGACGGACTCTCCATTTGACCCACACAACCACACACAACCACACTTCTCCTTGAAACAAAAACCGACGCAACAAAACCGCACTCATCCAACAGACATCGCATAGCATATTCTTTAATCGCATGTTAGAATCCCACAAGAGATCATGCCTCTCAAAACGACAGAATAGCACGTCAAAACGACAGAGTGGCACATCAAAACTCAAAACCCGGAAATAAGATGTTTACCAATCGTTTGTTTACTCTTTGGCTATTTTTGTTACTTGCCTCCTTAGGAGTGTCGATATTTCTTACATACCAAGGGATGACACAGCCCACAGGGCCACGTCAGCTCCGATGGTTTGACCATCAACGCAAGCCTTTGTTTGGAGCAACTGGAAACCTACGTGTCTCCAGTTGCCGGGGTGATCGTTATTTTCGAACACTCTCTGTGGGACATTACCTATGGACGGTTTGTGTGCAAGGCTTGTATACGCCAAGCCACCATGCACGCTACTTAAGCGGTGTTTACGTACGGTTCGACATGAAGAGAAAGGTCGCTGATGCACGATGGCCTTTGCCCAAAGAAGACATGCTCTATCATACGTTGGGGCTTCTTCCCAATCACAAAGGGCAGCTTGGTATTGTCTATCGCTCACGCCATTCTCACGGGCCACTGGTTGTTGCGATCGCTGGAGAGAAGGGTTGGTGGGTAACACCAAAGCCCCTGCCTGAACGCTATAGTGGTCGGCTCCTTGGGATGCGTTGGAGTCAGGGGCGGCTCTCTGTTGTTGTCACAGAGAGCCGACTCATGGACCGACTCGGTCTGCGCTCCCCCGCTGCTGCGTTTCGATTCCAACCCAAAAGCAAAAGTAGACCACAGGTTTACCCTCGTACGCTCCTCTGTCAGGGACGAAAGCCCTGCCAGCTTGAGCTGGCCTACTCTGGCGCATTACCGCAGGAATGGAAGTTCATGGTGCTACAAAAACAAGCCTGGGAGGTCACCCTCCGACCTTCCACAGTACAGGAGCATCAACAGCCACAACCCACAGCACAACCTTCCACAGTACAGAAGCATCAACAGCCACAACCCATAACACAACCATCCACAGTCCCCACCCATCTCCGACCTTCCACCCCAACACAACCAACAACAGCACGACCAAGAACTTGGCAAGTCCGACATCGTCGTCGCAAAGACTGGGACCCCTATCGTTTGTGGTTACGACGTCGCCTGGATGTGACAGCGACAGGAGTTCTCCCCAGGCGAGCGACGGCCTTGGAACGTCGGTGGCAGCCGAATGGAGCACCGACCCTACTCGACTCTCTCAAAGGTTGGGACAGCAACAACCTGATTCGGCAGTCTGGAAACTTTGTCTATGAAAAGGGCCAGCTTCGCTATCGCACATGGTGGATTCACCCACCACACGGTGTCATTCATCGAATCGCCCAACAGAGAATTCGTTTGCACTTTAAGCGATCTTCCAAAAGAAAGCGAAAGCCCAAGTTTTTCCACACAAAGTTTCAAAAGAAGCCCAGCTCAAAGCCGCTAGTTCCCGTGTTATTGACGTTGCAACGTATTGAGACGTGGAGAACGCGAACCTTGGGAACGGTCGGTCGCTTTCCCGCCCGACGGTGCCCCTCTCTGAGTGTTGGAGGCTGGGTTTCACGCCCCCACAGAGCGGGATATTGGTTGGTTAGTCCAACCGGCTGCTACCTGACCCTCGGCCCCACATGGCAACGCAGTGACCCCGTCCCTCTCATGACTCACCTCCAACAACGCGCCAAAGATCAACGACGCTCACTTCCCTCGTTTTGGGCCTTGGCTTGGCTGCTTTTTGGAGGCCCCTTCTGCTTGTTGCTTGGATGGCTTTGGGGTCCACACCTGACGCAATCATCGAGTGTCTCCGAAAACCCCTCAGTATTCGCACTGTCCCTCCCCTTTCTCGCCCTCCTGTTCTTCCTGTTAACCGCCATATATCCATGGCTGCAGTGGCGAACATTTCTCTAGTTTGACATAGACTTGCCCCACTCCGTACACTCCGTACATTGAAAAACATCCAAGCACGGCATTGCCTGCTTTCGGGTGGCCTTCTAAAAATGGGCTCTTGCTCTTTTTCAGGCATCTGTTGTATCTAGGAGCCAAAGGCAATAGCTAGAGGTTGCCTCTACCCCCTCCGAGATCCCCTTCGCTGTAGATTCTGGAAGGGTTTACGCGACGCTCGATACGGTTTATGTATTCGTCTCCGGAAAGAAAACTCCATATTTTCCTCAAACACAGGTTGTAGCGCAATGAAGTTTTATAACAATATACTCGAAACCATAGGAAACACTCCTTTGGTACGAATCAACAAGCTTGCTGAGGGTATTGATGCCCTCATTCTGGCAAAGGTTGAGACAACCAATCCAGGAAACTCGGTTAAGGATCGTATGGCAGTACAAATGATCGAAGATGCAGAGGCCGAAGGGTTACTCAAGGCAGGTGGAACGATCGTGGAAGGAACCCGTGGAAACACCGTGATGGGCCTTGCATTGGGTTGCATCATCAAGGGATACAAGTTGATCTGTGTCCTTCCCGACAAACAAAGCAAAGAGAAGATGGACATACTTCGAGCTGTTGGAGCGGAAGTTGTGGTCACCCCTACCGCAGTCGAGCCCGACGACCCACGTTCCTACTACTCTGTCGCCAAGCGTTTGGCCAAAGAAACTCCCAACGCTCTTTACATCGATCAGTACAACAATCTCTCCAATCGAAAAGCACATTATCTGCAGACAGGCCCTGAGATTTGGGAACAAACCGATGGAAAGATCACTCACTTTGTGGTGGGAGTTGGAACCGGTGGAACCATCTCAGGGGTTGGACGTTACCTCAAAGAGCAAAACCCCGATATAAAGATCTGGGGGATCGACACCTATGGCTCTGTTTTCAAGAAATATCATGAGACAGGCATCTTTGATGAAAGTGAGATCTATCCTTATATTACAGAGGGAATTGGCGAAGATATCCTACCCAAAAACGTCGATTTTGGCATCATTGATGGTTTTGAAAAAGTGGCGGATAAAGAAGCCGCAATCATGACCCGTCGATTGGCTCGCGAGGAAGGCATCTTTGTCGGGAATAGCGCAGGTTCTGCGATGCAAGGCATCCTTCAACTCAAGGACAAATTTGGCCCTGATGATGTCGTTGTCGTCTTGTTTCACGACCACGGCAGTCGCTATGTCGGCAAGATCTTCAATGATGACTGGATGCGAGATCGCGGTTTTTTGGACGAAGGCTATACACAAGCAGGAGAGCTGGCAGCCAACCATACGGACAAACCCCTCATCAAGCTCGCCAGACGGGAGCTTGTATCACACGCTGTCGCCAAGATGAAAAAGTTTAATATCTCCCAGATCCCTGTGATGGAAGGGACCGAATGCGTCGGAAGTATCGACGACTCACAACTCTTTCAACTGATGTGTGAAGATCCCAATTTAATCAACAAGTCGATTGAAGAGGTGATGCAAGATCCCATGCCTATTATTCCTGCAACAACACCGATCGCTGAACTAGCACGAATCATCAGCAGAGCAACTCCCGCTGTACTCGTTGATCTTGGAGACAAGGGCATGCATATCATCACACGTCACGATGTTATCAGCGCAATGCAATAACAC
>JALTMC010000281.1 GCA_027005175.1 Myxococcales bacterium | reverse complement strand
GTCAGATTGTGCTCGGTACTGATTTCATCAGGAGTCATGCCTTGGTGTTCATGCCAGGTGACGATATTTTGGACGGAGATACGACGTCCTGCGATACGGGGCTCCCCCCCCCATCGCTCCCGGCGTACACTCGATATGTTTGTATAGTACATCAGCAGTTATGGTATTGTTCCTTTCGATTTGTAAGAATGTCATCACCCAACGCCTTGCTCTCATGATAGATAGTTCAGGTAGAATAGGCAATAAGTGACGGCTATTGATGTTCAAGTTCAACGGTTGAACATCCGGTTTGGGGTTGTCGGGATTACTTTTTGTGGTATGCCATCTCCAGCAACTCCAGAGTCATCGCAACCACCTGATGAAGTTTTCCTGCCAGGATTTTGCGCCCACGTCTCGCATCACCAGCCTCTTCGGCTCGCAAAGTCTCTGCAAGCCCACCCAAAAACGAGTGTCGATTTGATGCATTCCAGGCTTTCCACAATTCCATGAGATCCTCAACAGTAAGCCCCTGAACAGTCGGCAAGTGAGCATCCAGGTCGTCTGTTGAAGCAGAACGCACACAAAGCGACCAGACCTCTACAAACAATCGAGCCACCTTTGAGACCGCAAGTGCGTCAGGTTCCTCCTGACTCAACTGGATGAAAAAGTCTGCGTGAAAGTTGTATCGTACACGTCGAAAGGCAAGGCCGAGTTGATGGGGTGTTGGGAGTGAGGGCTGAGGAGTGGGCATGAGAAACATCCCCTGTCGGCAGGCTCTATTGACCGTTCTCAGGATTGGGAGCGGTGCCTCCATACCTTTCGGTCAGTTCACCTTCTTCTGTGTAGATGCCAGACTTCACCAGAGTCTTGAATTTCTCTTCATCACTCAGAGCATCAAAGGCTTCAAGCGCAGCCTTGTGAAACTTGTATTCTTCTGTCTCTTCTCTGGGGATGAGTTCATGACCTGTTGCAGTTCCACGAATCCTATTCATTGTCTTCATCCTTCTTCGAGAACATGTTGGGCAAGAAGTAACCCATGATGCAGGAGTGGTCTCGAACAGCAATCTGCACATGTGTTTTCGTGTAGATTGCAGCTCCTGGGTAAGCAGGTTCTCCTTCTACAAACACACCTCTCACTGTCTGTTAATAACAATCCTGTGCCCGAGCGTCCAGCAAATCCATGTACCAGTTGAGCAAGGCACAATCTCGGAAGCGCAACAATATATCATCGCTCCCCTTCTGGCCCTTTCGGTTGTCTGGAAGTGGCAAGCCAGCAGACTGAAGAGTCTGATTCCAGCTCTCAAAAGCTTCAGACAGTTGATCTGTGTTGTATGTGTCTGTCAGGTCAAAACATTGACCCAGATGAATATACGCGCCTAACACGGCAGGGTTCTGAACTTTCCCGCGTGCCTGTTGTTCGTGGGCAAACTCAAGCGCACGTTGTGGTCCATACTCCCAGAAGTAGATGCCATTGCCTAACCAATCATAGGGATTGACACTAGGATGCAAGGGCTCTCCGTACAACAGGACTCGCTCTACGGTTTCGCGGTCACAGCCGTGGTAGCCGACAATCAATCGTTGGTAGGCGAATTGTTGAGGTTGCAAAGGTTGAATCCTTCTTTTACGAAATCAGACAAAGCGAAATGATTGGCCTGATCATCATAGAGAGATTTATTCGGCGAGGCAACAGGGAGGTGAAGCCAGAAGGAGATACCAGGAACTCAACCGTTACTGACAAGCTTCAAACGTGAGACCTGAGGGCGAGGCCCTTTGGCCAATTGTTCTCTACAGTCGGCTGGGCTGATGTGGCTGTACTTATCAACAGTAAGTTGAATTGTTGAGTGCCCAAGCGCAACTTTTACAACAACCATTAAGAGCCTTTGGGCAGATGGCCTCGTATACGCGCTTTTCGAAGTGCTTCAGCAGACGGATACCCAAGGTTGTGAGCGGTCTCTTCCGAGTGTCGGAGGCGTAGAGGATGATACATTGTGGACTCTCTTTGTCCTGATGCAACACCAGCCTCCATTTGATGGCTAGGGGAAAAAGAAAAATTTCACTTTTTACTTTGCTTGGAGTGGTATCGCATGAACTCCCGCTAGCGAGTGAGGCCAACGGAGACCACTCGGAATTAGGGAAAGCCTTCACAAAAAATATTTTGGAGAATGTTCAACGGTTGAACTTTTTCTGAACCACAGATTCAATCTTACTTTGGCCGTGGTTGCATGACGGGTGGATTGAGCGTACAAATGAGAGAGCAGCTCTCTTCTCTGTTATCGTAGAGGTAAATTGAGATGAATTGGCCCCCTCAAGAAGACAAACTGGTAAATGACGCATCCAGGATCCTGGGAGACCTGTTACCAGAAGAAGTGTTGTATGAGTTTGAAGGTCCATGTATTTTCACCTCTCGTTCGGCTTCAGGTAACCTGCTTTTGGCCTACTTGGCCGAAGATATTGAAAGCGAAAAGTCTCTACATTACCTGGTGGCGACTGTCACTGAAGAGAGTATTGATAATCTTAAACATGGACGTTCTTCCGTCAAAGAAGTTTTGACTTCGGGCTGGCTCTGGCTTGCTGAACTCTCTTATGAGCACAAAATAAAAAAAGTATTCCATATCCAGGAACAAGAACTACCTGAAGACATGCTGCCAGCTGATGAGACGATGTTGTGGGCACACCTTGAGCCTATTTTAAGGGTTCGGCTACAAGGGGAAAAACTCGTTCCTGGGCAACTTCCTGCATCTGTTTTGTCACAAGCAAGTGAAATAGCTGAGAGGGCACTCAAGAGCGTTTTTGAGTTTGCATTGGGGGTAGGACTTCCTTCAAGCGTAGGGCGTCCCCCAAATGAAATTAGAGAATTGTATAATTTGCCAACACAGCGTTTTGCATACGGGAGCTTTGAGATTAGCTTTCGTTCTCCAAAGGCATGGGAACCTCAACCAGAAGAAGATGAACAACTTTCACTCTCACTAGATGATGCGAATGGTCAGGAGCCATCTATCCCTGAACTTCTTGAGAAGGGGTGGGATCTTCTCCGAGCGGGTATCATGTGGGCATCGGGACAAGATGAAGAAACATTTGCTTCTTTAAGTTCTGATGAACAACTTGCTGTGTTGGAATCACTATATCGCCTGACTCCTAATCCATCAGGAGACATCAGCGAAATTATGTTGTCAGGTTCCAAAGTCAGCAGAATTGGTACTGTCTATAACTTGGATCAAAATATATCAAAAAGAGTTCGTTCATTGCGTACATAACTGAAGCGAAAGACGGAAGTCAAACTGGAGGTTCGGTGTGGCTTAGTTCGTGAGCTTGACCTGGATTTACTAACATTTATTTTGCGAGACATCCCTGATAAAGACCTAAAAGAGCGACTCTTTACCATCGTTGATGAAGATTATCTTGAGATTGTGAAAGAAGCACACTACAAGGAACTTGAGGTTCAAGTGGTTGGTAAGAGTTCCAGTAATAAAGCACCCTGGGTTGCACTTGAAATAGAGTTTGTTGGTTCTGCCTGAGCAAAAAATTGGAGCGGGAGGGAATTCGAATCCCCACTTGAAGGATTTTAATCCACACGTCTGCCAATATAACAAACCTTGGGGCAAGTGGTAGATCGATGTTCAACCGTTGAACACCTGGGCCACCAGTGGGCCATTTGAGTGACCGCAGATGGCTACAGTTGTCCATCAATGACCAAGCCTAAAACAACAAAACCCCGCATATGCGAGGTTTATGTTGAGCCAACAAGCAGAATCGAACTGCTGACCTGCTGATTACGAATCAGCTGCTCTACCAACTGAGCTATGTTGGCGATTTGCGAAAACGGATACTAGCGAGAGCGTTTGCACCTGTCAAGTAAAAAGTCGTAAGACCCAGATTCTACAGCCATCATACGGACATCAGAAAAGAAAGTTCGCAAGCCAACGACCAACAACCAACGACCAACAACCAACAACCAGCAACCAACGACTAACGTTCTGCCTGTTCCATTGCTGTCTTTTCAGTAAGGACATAGGCGAGAAAGTGAGTGTGTAGGCATGAAAAAATGATAAGTCCGAGAGTGTGGTTTGTTTCGGGGTTCGCATCGATGAACAATGGCGACCAAATAAGTTGAACAAGTGCGTTTGTAGAAGAACCGGAATGTTCTCGCAGATGTGATTCGAGATGTTTAAGTTATTAAATCGCTATTCCTAGCAGAGAGGCACGTGATGGCGTGAGCTAGTTTTTGGGTTTACCATCGATAGCAGAGAGGTGCGTGATGGCGTAAGTTAGTTTAGAGGTGATGACGGCTTTTGAGAAAATCTCGGGAGAACCGGGCCATGGCTTTGACGGAGGGGTCTTTTTCACTTTTGAGTAGTCGTTCCAGTGCATGAACAGCATCTTTGGCAGAGGATGCCATTTGACTGAAGGCGTAGGCTGCTCGGCGACGAACGAGAGGTGATTTGTCTGCCATATCTTTTTTGAGAGGAACAAATGCTTTGTCGCCAATCTTTCCAAGGGCAGTCGCGGCATTGTGAAAAACAACAGCATGGGGAGATAGCATCGCTTTGCGAAGCGCAGGGATGGCAGGCAAGGCACCAACTCCAAGAATTCCCAACACGTGAGCCGCGCTAGCTTTGGACCATGTATCTCCTGTTTCAAGCACACGAACGAGAGCATCCAGAGTCCGCTTCTGTTTGTCAGCGAGTGCCTTGATCTCCTTCTTTGTTCCGTCTTTAATGAGAGCTTGCTGTTGTTGGAGGAGGCGGAACAAAGCATAAGCAACATCTACAGTGACGAAAGGATGCTGTTTGTGAAGATGGTGGAATAAAGCAGACAAAACACGTTCGATGGATGATTTGTTTTTGGTTGAGACTTTCAAGCTTCCCAGAGCGCGAGCAGCGTATTGTCGAACTTGAAGGTCTTTGTCTTTGCGCATCGACTCTAACAACGCGAGAATTAAGCCATCTGTATCCACAGGGTTGGCTGCATAGGAGGCCAGCGTTTCGGCAGTGCGCCGTCGGACCAAAGCGTGCTTATCACGCAGGGCCTGAAGTAATTCAGACAGAGCTTGTGAGTGTGTTTCTTGGGACTTGGCAAATGTCGCCAACGCTTCTGCCGCAAACATCCGAGTTTGTGGGGAGCTATGTTTTAAAGCTTGAAGCAGCACAGGCAACGCATTTGTGCCAAGAGAGGGTAACAATTCGGCTGCATTGCGACTGCGCAACCAGTCCTGCTTGGCGAGGTCTTTTTGTAGCTCACTTACAGAAGGTTGGTTGCTCTGACAACCCATGACAAGCCATAAACAACTGACCATACACACGATCCATATCTGTTTCATCCACTGCTCCAAAATCATAAGTCACAAATTACAAATCACAAGTCACAAGTCGAAAGAATCTCTTTTCAGTTCTTCGATGAGGTGACTTTCTGCTTTTGATTTTGGACTTTGGACTTTCATCTTAAAAAGATCAAGGATGTCGGATATAAATTTTTATATAGGTTCGGGTATACCGACGTCTCCAGTATCGTCGATATCCTCGATAAGAGAGTCGCTTTTTGCTGATGCCTCGGCGTCGTAGGTAGTAATATACGGAGCGAGCTCGACGCCAGGACAACCCACGCACCCACCGTCGTCGGCTGCGACTGTGAGTGACACCCACAACACGCACTTTCATGGAGGGTTGGTTCTTCATCACCTCTGCGATCTGTCGTAATATCCGACGGGATCGGCGACGCAGCCGGGAGGTTCGATAGAATGTAATGAGCTTGCGCATATAAATACGCTTTCTACGGAAGCTGACCACGATATACTTACGACGAGGGCAACCTCGACGGCGACGAGAGCCAGAGAGTAGGGGGCAGCGATCCTTGGTGTCTAGGATACCGTCTTTGTCCCGGTCGCTTTGGGCG
>JALTMC010000280.1 GCA_027005175.1 Myxococcales bacterium | reverse complement strand
GTATAGGAACATCTCGTGGAGAAAGCCGTAAATCTCAAGTCGAAAGGTACTGGGGGTTACGGGCTTTCACTGTAAAATCGGTTTACATACTCTTCTTCATATGAAATACTCCGTGACTGTTCTGTGTTTTTGTGTTCGTTATCGGTTGATCACGTGATCTTGAACGAGAAGGAGAGTCAATATGTTTTACCCACAGAGTCGCTTTTGGCTGCTTGGGTCTATCGCTGGTTTTTGCCTTGCTTTGGGATTTTCCACAGGTTGGGCCGCTCCAGCACCTAAGAAAGCTGGGGCAAAGCAAAAGTCCAAAGAGGGGAAGACTATCGCGAGTAACGTTGCGAAAAAGAAAGCTGCAAAGAAAGCTGCAAAGAAAGCTGTAAAAGGGGGCAAAAAAGCGGGGAAGAAGCTCGCAAAGAAGAAAAAGAAAAAGCAAGAGTGTCCCTCCTCCGTGGAGATCTTCTGCAAACTTTGGAGAGTCTGTCATAAAAAGCCTGGGCAAGCTCGCTGTGGTCTGCTTGGCTCCTTTTATCATACGGGTCGAGGTCACATGCGGGATCTTCAGCAAGCTCTGGTTTATTACAAGGGAGCTTGTCATGCCAATCACAGCCAAAGTTGTATGCATGCTGGTGAGCTGATCCTGTCAGGCGTGTCCAAGGTGGACAAGCCTAAGATGGCATTGGGATTCTTAGTCAAAGCTTGCTCTGCCAAAAACGGTGTCGCGTGTATGTTCTCTAGTGATCTTTATCGCGGAACCAAGGGTGTTAAAAAGGATATGAAGCGCGCCTTTGGTTTGTTGAAACAAGCCTGTGCTTTAAAGGCTCCCGGTGCATGTGAGCGAATGGGAGCTTTTTATGCAAGAGGCTATGGTGTAAAACAAAATGCTACGAAGGGCCTACAGCTTCTGTTGAGAGGTTGTCAGAGTGGAGCGTCCGACCTTTGTGCTGAGCTTGGTCAGTTTTATGCTGAGGGCAAAGGAGAGAAGAAAGATCTCAAGAAGGCCCGAGTCTTCTTGGAGAAATCTTGTTTGATGGGACATCGCTCCAGTTGTTTTCCTGTTGCTGTTATGTATCGGGATGGAAAAGGTGTAAAGAAAGATCCAAAGACCGCCAAAACTCTTTTCCGAAAGGCTTGTGAACTTGGGATAACAAAAGCATGCATTCTCTTGGATGGCAACGCTCCTCCACCCCAACCAAGAAAACTCCAAGATCCATTCAACAAAACATCAGCCAAAAAGCCAAAGGCTCCTTCGAACAAAGCATCAGCCAAAAAGCCAAAGGCTCCCTCGAACAAAACAAGCAAAAAATAACCTCTATTCTCGTAAGTTATGGAGAGTCAAGAGCGATGAGAATATGGACATTCGTATTGGGATGCTCTTGCGGGGTTTTTCTTTGTATGGGTCTGGCCTTTGCAACTCCTCCCTCTGTTGTGAACAAACAAGGTTCTGCGTCTTCATCCTCGAAACGTGCGGGTACTCATCCTTCTGGACAGGGCACGCATGTTGTGAGGATGAAGAGGTATCTCCCCCGAATCAAAAGTACAAGACAAAGTATGACTCTTTATGCTTCTTGGACGAGGTTCTCGAAGGGAGGGAGGAATATTCTTTCACGTCCGGAGTTTCAACGTGCTTTTTCTGTGAAAGTGCGGAAGAAAAAACGTCGTTATCGGATGAAGAGCTTTGCTGCTTTTCTGCCATCCCGAGCTGTCTCGATGGGACAGATATGGAAGATTAAACCCGCGAGTTTTTTGTTTTTATTGCGTCAGTTCCATTCTTTTCCCTCTGTCTATTTGCATCACAACAATGAAGACTCGAATGGAGCTTATGGTGCAGTACGAGCCGTCTCAAAGAGATACATTGAGATCGCGTTGCGATTGCATGCAGAGTTCGAACTTCTGCGCGGTCGAGTTTATTACACCCCTGCTTGTTTTTTGGGGAGGATGATCCTGGACCGAAAGCATCATACCGTTGTTTCTTTCCGACTTTATGTTCCCAATCGAACATTGAATGTTGATATCAATGCGGATCGAATGATTGATATTGTGCATGTGTCTCGAATGGAACTCGTCGGGGGGAAACGTCGGATGTTACGAAAGTTTCGTTGGTCCAAAAGCCTCTCTGAAGCGAGGATTCAAGAGCGGATCAAACAGAAACATTACCCTTATACCCAGGCGAAGTGGGTTTCTTGGCAAAAGGCCGTTGCCTTGGCGAAGAAATACCAGAAACCCATTCACATGATTGTTCTGTTTGGGCGGCTTGATGATGAGTCGTGTTGAGGCAGTGGTAAAGTATTGAGAGCGGGTCCGCTCTCAGAACCTTCACTGATTCGGCTGCTCCGCTCCAAGTTTATTAACACATGGATTCTGCTCAGAGACTTAAAACAGATGCAGGCCCGAGGGATGAGTTCGCCTATTCTTCAATCTTTTGCCACCAGAATCCTTAAACTGTATCGATTCCCTGTGATGATCTTTGTTTTTTCTCCCTCCCTCAAAGTGATCAAGGGGGTCAATGCAAATCGATTGCTTGCTGAGGCGAGAAAGAGAAACCAGAAAAAAAGCTTACTTCAGCAGCTGTGGAGTGGCTCCGTTACCTACGAGCTACTCCATTCCTACCAACTCTTCTTACGAGACTCTTTAAAAAGCCTACAACACCAAAAAAGAACGGCAACAAAGTAAACTTTATTACTTTTGGGTGCGAGCTGGTTTCTGAACAGAGAGAGCATCCATTTCATTTTTTTGATTGCGATGGAGAGCGATTGATGTATGAAGAGAGTTTCCGCATTTTCTTTACGTTAGGATTATTAATGGTGTGTGTTGGATGTCCGGCCTCACCTCGCAAGGATAAAGGAAAGAGCCCGGTTCCTGTGAAGAAAAGCAAGCAGGTTGCGGGGCGGGCTTCTACCAGGGCAGTGACCAGACAAGTTGTGAAGAAGTCCACAAAGCGAGCTGTCAAGCGAGTTGTCAACCCTGTTCGACGGGTTGTTAAGCGCAAGCGTGTATGTCCTTCCAAAGATAAAGTTTTTTGTCAACAATGGAAAGCCTGTGAGAAGGGCAGTCGTACGGCATGCTTTGCGATGGGGAAGGCTTTTGAGCGTGGTGAGAAAGTAAAGAGGAGTTTTGCAGTAGCTTTAAGTTATTTCTCCTTACTCTGTAAGCGCAATGTGGGTCAAAGTTGTTTGCGTGCGGCCATGTTGTTTGAGCATCGTCGTATTCGCTCAAAAAAACATAAAGAATGGGCGGCCTTTTACTTTCGTAGAGCTTGTGATTTGAAGCTTGCATTCGGGTGTTCCAAGATAGCATTCTTCTATGAGATCGGCAAAGGCGTGAAGAAGAGAAGCGAGAAGTGGTCTCTGTACTTTTTTAAGAAGGCTTGTGAATACAACGATGCTAATGCTTGTGGTCATGTCGGTATGTTTTTGGCTGGTTTGCGGAGCAGGCAGCAGAAGGTTGACTATAAGAATGCCGCTCGATACTTGAAGATGGCTTGTGACAAGGGGGATGGACAGGGATGTAAGAGTCTTGGGGTCCTGGTCCGTCAGGGACAAGGAGTAAAGAAGGATGAACTGCGTGCCCACCAACTCTTTGCAAAAGCTTGTGAGAAAAATGATGCTGCTGGGTGTGATGAAGTGGGTCGCGCTTCTCTCGCTGAGAAAGACTGGACACAGGCCTATGCCATGTTTCAAAAATCATGCCGCTTGTTGTCAAGCGTGGGTTGTTATGAATGGGGTGTGCTTTTCCAAAGAGGAAAAGGAACAAAACGCAATTTAAAGAGAGCGTTTTCTCTCTTTGGTAAATCATGCCAAATGAATCATCCGAAAGCTTGTTATGCTTTGGCCGAGTTGTATCGTGAAGGACAAGGGGTGAAACGCGATCGGAAGCAGTATATTATCTACATTGCCAAATCATGCAATATACGCGGGATGAATGGGTGTTATGCGCTCGCTCTTGCTTATCAAAAGGGGCTATATGGGCAGGGAAAAGACACAGGAAAGGCCCAATCGCTGCTGGAAAGAGCATGTTCGATCGGACACAAAAAGGCATGTGAACTCGTCAAGCCATCGAAGACACCATAACTCGGCTCCTCAATGCAACAAGAGTGACAAGAAGGCTACCCGAGATTCACGAGAACTGGCAGACGATAGGGGCTGCAACACAATAAGCGCGGCGTTTCCTGGTGGGTCTTTGCGGGATTCACGAGAACTGGAAGACGATAGGGGCTGCAATCCTATGAGCCTTCCATGTTCCCGAGAAGTTTACTTGAGATTCACGAGGACTGGCAGGGCTCTTCTCGATTTGTAAAAGTGAAAGGAGTCGTGAATTTCGGGAGTGATAACGTGTGGTGGAAGGAGTCGTGAATTTCGGGAGTGATAACGTGTGGTGTTTAGCAAGGATCTCCTTGCATGGCGACTTGGAGTTGAACACGGTAGGTGCGCTCGGAGAGAAAACGGCGATGATCAGACCGGTTTGTTATTTTGGGGTTGAGCACATAGCCTGTTCCAATTAATACCAGGGTGATGGTGCACATTTTGGTACCTTGGTTGAGACTCATACCATAGACAGGTTTGCTGTAGGGCGATTTTAAGGGGGGCTCAACGCGAACCAGGAAGTCGCCATAGACGCCAGGTGTTCCGTTGGTTGCGGTTTTGGTTGTTCGTCGGAGCAAAGATTCGATATGGAAACCTTGGTGGGGGAGGTTGGGGTTGGTGGATGGAAAGAAGGTGGAGGCGGTGATGCAGAGCGTTCGCTCTTTGTCGCAGCCTGTGGAGTTTACGGTGGCTGCGGGCTTTTCTTCGAGTGCCCGGATGAACTGGCCTGGGTTCTTCTCAATACGATTGATCACCAGGTTGATACCGGCCTTGGCGATTTGTTCGGCGTGTTGGGAGTGGGAGCGATTCATATTGAGTGTGTACTCACGCGATGCGGTATTGAGGGTACCGATACCGACAAGGGTCAGGACAAGCAGTATGGAGACAACAACAATCAGAGCCGCTCCCTGTTCAGAGGGGCGGCGAATGCGGCGGTGTTTACGGAAAAATCTGGAGTGGCGCATCAAGCTGCCTCCTTCTTTATTTGATCAAGAAATTGACCAACTGAATTGATTTCGACAGAGTTCGTACTCGTGCAGAGCCATTGACGGAAGGGTTGAGTTCAAACGTCAATAGAGCGTCGTTGAGAGTCTTTCGTTTGATGTAAGGCTGACCGGGGTCCTCATTCTCCATATGAATGGAGAGGCGGAAATATACCGCAACCATCGCTCGAATGTTATCATTGCTGGGCCAGCCTGTTTCCCCATCACGACCCAGTTGGGCGACATCTCCGGTTGCACACTGTGTCAGGTTATCGCCTGCACAGACAGGGTTGATGCCGTTGAAATCCCTGGATGAGTTTGCCGTGGCGAACCAAAACTGAATATCTGCGACTCGTTGTGCCACAACCAAAGGAGGGTGAGGGCTATTGGCGGGGAGAGGAGTCCAAGTGCAACTGCCGCTACTGCTGCATTGCCCGGCAGACAAAACCTGACGCCACAGCTCCCAATAATTTTTGCTGGGGCTTTTGCGAACCCGGTAGCGGACTTTCATAATAGGAGCAACACGAAAACGGATAGAGATTCCGCAGCGTAGGGTGTTGCGAAGGGGAAGTTTGGAGTTCAAGACCACTTCAGCACGAAACTTGGTTGGGAAATAAACACCACTCAGAGGTTTGGAGGTGTCTATTTGTACGATCTGCACTTTGCCCGTCAGCCCTTTGATAAAAAGCAACTGGTTGGGATTGTAAAAGGCTCTCTTGAAGGCTCGCTCGTTGGTAATGTCGGAGCCTGACAGATCGATGATGATCTTGTTGGGGTTGTCGGGGGCGATCGCACCTGAATAATCTGTGGTG
>JALTMC010000279.1:5189-5878 GCA_027005175.1 Myxococcales bacterium | reverse complement strand
TTGCTTGGCGATTCGATGCAGGCGTTGCAAGTCTCGAAGTTTCGCGACAGACAAGCTCAGCCGAAAGTTTTCGGCCTTTAACACTTTGTTTTGCCGAACCATCCGACTGTATTCAAAGCCCAATTGGACAGCTTGAGATTGCGACCAGATATGAAAGAGAGCGGCACCGAGAATGGTCAACAGGCAGGCGATTGTGACACTGCGCATCACCAAAGCTCCCCACCAAGTGCTTGGAGATGGTGTTGTAAGCCCCTCGGGATCGTCATCATCGACGGCATACGACCAAGCCATGGATGCGCGGTGCTCTACTGCATGGTTCCGTTGTGACGAATTCCAGAGGTGGTTGTCTTGAGAGGGGGAGGTCAGCTGTTTCATTCGTATTCTCTCGATGATTGGGAGCTTGTCCTATGTTGAAATGAGTTCCCCTTGTTGGGAAGTCCTCGTCATTTGCTTGTTTGTCTTTTCAAGTCACAGGCAGTTTCTCTGCGACTCGCAGGCGGGCACTACGAGCCCGACTGTTTTGTTGGATCTCTTCGTCCGAAGGTCGAATGGGCTTTCTGGTCAGGATGCGAATTGTGGGTTGAATCCCACACGCACAGACTGGAAAGTCGGGCGGGCAAACACAGCCTTTGGCATGTTGGCGAAACGATTGCTTGACCCGTCGATCTTCGAGTGAATGGAACGAGATG
>JALTMC010000279.1:0-5179 GCA_027005175.1 Myxococcales bacterium | reverse complement strand
CCCAATTGGGAAACTCCTTCAGAAATCGATCCAAGTGATCGAACTCCCGATTGACGGCGATCCGCAACGCCTGAAAACACAGCGTGGCTGGATCGGTCTTCTTCCGTGGGTTGAACTTGATGGCCTGGTGCAAACAGTCTCTCAAGTCGCTGGTGCGTTTGAAAGGCCGCTCTTTTCGCCACTGTACGATCGCCCGTGCGGCCCGTTTGGCCTGTGGTTCTTCGCCCCACTCGCGAAAGATCTGAGTCAACTCCCTCTCGGGGAGTCGATTGACCAGATCGGCCGCCGTTGGCTGACTTGATACATCGGGCTGAAACCGCATATCGAGAGGGCCATCGTGAAGAAAACTGAATCCACGATCGGCTGCATCCAACTGGTGACTGTTGACTCCCAGATCGAGCAAAATCCCATCGACTTGCTCGGGAAAACCCGCAGATTCGAGAAGCTGACTCAAATCCGCATAGCTGCCTCGCTGAAGTGAAACTCGATCCCCATAGGCTGCCAATGTGTTGCTTGCTCTCTCCAAAGACTCCAGATCCCGATCGATCCCCAAAACCATAGTTCCAGGAAATCTCTCCAGAAAATTCCCCGTATGGCCTCCTCCACCCACCGTCCCATCGACAAAAGATCGTCCCTTGTCGTGGTACCAGTTGGATACAGTTTCTTCGAGTAGTACGGGGAGATGCCACGCTTGTTCTCCAGATGATGAACTCATTGAACTTCCTCAGTGCGATCGATGTGCCGCCATTAAATTTCATAAACGATCCACTTCCCTTCAAGCAATTTTTCCACAATCATCAAATGCTTATGCCCTGTATCTTGTGAGCTGAACAAATGTCCATTCTTTATTTTGTATGATGATCGTCTGTTCAGTGTGTGTCGCTTTGTTAAAGACCCGGTCTTTTCGGAGCAAGCGATCTTTTCAGGATCTCTTCACTTCCGCAAGAGAAGCAGAAGAACCCAACGCAAACACAACAATCTAGCGATTGTATTTCCGAAAGACTATCCTTTGGCATATCTTGGGTCTTGTTTCAATCTTGAAGAAAATCCGAACCCATTCTGACTTTCCCCGTATTACCCCACAATCGACACTTTGAAACAACAGTGAGGTTTCTCTCTTCTCATTATTTTTACCATCAATTTTACAACCACAAACCCAAAAGCAGGATCTTTCTCATGGCCAAGTTAGCTGTCTATTCAGCGTCTATTGTGTGTTCTCACACTTGCTGTACGGCTTCCTCCTCCATGGACAATTCCACCTGCAACTCCAAAACATCACAAGGTCTATCTGTCATGGCAATCCAACAGGTTCTTCACATCATGAGTCTCGGACAAAGCCAATTGTTACAACCGTTGATGCAGTCCATGCACGTGACGGTCCTGTCGATATTTTCGGCAGATGTTACCCTCTTGTGGTTACAACTCTTTGATCCTCCTCAACCAGGTCATGCTTCTTGAAGATTCGTTCCAACGAACATTTCAGAAAAGCCGCCTGGGTTGAAAAACACAGGCGGCTTTTTTTATGGCTCGATAGCATAACTGGCAGTGCGCCGGGGTGAAGATCCGGATGCCCTGGTTCGAGTCCTGGTTGAGCCATCATCTCCTCACGGGATAGCATAGTGGCAATGCATCAGATTCATATCCTGAAGAACGTGGGTTCAAATCCCACTCCCGTGACTCTTTCTACTTTTGACTCATTCTTGCGGGATGGAGCAGTTTGGCAGCTCATCAGGCTCATATCCTGAAGGTCACAGGTTCGAATCCTGTTCCCGCAACTCTTTTGACTTTTGACTCATTTTTCGCGTGTGGTCTAACGGCAAGACGACTGACTTTGACTCAGTTGATGGAGGTTCGATTCCTTCCGCGCGAACTGTTCTTTTTACATCGTCGAAGGCCGAAGGTTAAAAGAACACAGGGTTTGACTTTCGACATCCGACTTTGAACGATTTTTCCGCTGGAGTAGTCCAATTGGCAGAGGCACCTGTCTCAAAAGCAGGTCACGTGTGGGTTCAACTCCCACCTCCAGCACGCCGGCCCTTGGTCTAAGGGGAGTGTGTTTGATACAAGTATCAAACACACTCCCCCTGGCCAGGTCTAGAATGACTCTTTGGCTGGAGTAGCCCAATGGGTAGAGGCACCAGACTTAAAATCTGGAGGTTGCGGGTTCGACTCCCGCCTTCAGCACTTTTTACGATCCTACACAAAGATGACATACCCCCTACAAAAGTGTGCATATCCATGACAAGTCCGGGCTTTTCGAGGTCCGGACTTTTTGTTTAAACACATTCATGCACATTCAGAACACTTCCATAACACTTTTTTTCACACAAAGTGCATCCTAAACAAGTATGGGGAGCGGTGATCTCGCAAGAACGCAGTTACTGTCTTTTTACGGGAACCTGACAGCCTGTAAAAGAAATGGACATAGCGAAATCTCATTTATATCCGTGGGACTCAAGTCCCACTCTGAGGATACTAAGTACGCTAAAGCGCACTCCGAACAACTTGCTCTTCAGGGCAAACCAAAGGGTTGAGCCGACTTTCGTCGGGTTTTTCTTCCTCTGAGTGGGGGTTCAGCCCCACGAGGAACCTGTGTAGACTTGTACACCAAAGAAGGTTATTCATGGTCACGTCCATTTTATTTTCATAATAATATCTAAGTTATGGCATGTTTTTACTCAAACACTGTAAGAAGCCCGTTTTAGAAATTCAAATTTCTAAAAATACAAATTATATCAAAATGGTATCTTGACTTTGCGTGTATCGATTGTATACTACTTTTTATCGTGTGATAAGAGTTAAGCAAGTAATTTTTTCTTTTACAGACTGTCAAATTCCCGTTCGTTTTAAAGAGGAGATTGACAAAGGTACGTAAAGAAGAAAATTCACTTCGTACTTTTGTATAAGAGCCCTCTCTTTGTGGGACTTGTTTCGGACAGACATGGAGTGGGTTGAGGCCTATCATGATACAACAAAGAAGGTGGATGATACTTGTATGTTTCGTGATGCTCGTGTTTTTGCTCGCTTCGCAAGGCTGTGATTGTGGAGGGGTGCCAATTGGCGGTAGTAGTATTCTTGTGGCCAAGCCCAAAACGCTCACCTTTGCTACTGTGGTAGGTCGGGCACAGACAAAGGCAGTGAAGATCGTCGCGGAGAGTGGCTCGATAAGCATTACCAAGATTGAAATTGCACAGGGAGATGCTCATTACGAACTGATTAAGGCTTCTGTGCCAAGTCTTCCCAAAAGCCTTGACTCAGGTGAGAGTTTTTCTTTGCAGATTAAGTTTGTGGCACCCAAGGGGACCACTCCTTTGGGGATTCTACGACTTGAGAGCAATGCCATCGTGCCCAAAGGTGGCGTTCTTGAAGTTCGACTTTTGGCAGGAGCGAATCACCATCAGTTGGTGTTTGAGCCCAACCCCGTTGATTTTGGGGTGGTGAAAGTTGGAGAGTCGAAAGACATCACAGTGGTTGGCTGGAATAAGGGAAGCTCCCCTCTCTCGATCCAAACAATGGTGTGGGAAACATCGTCGAGTCAGGCTTTCCTGTTTCTAAACGGCCTCCCCAAGGCTCCTAAGACGATAGAGCCTGGAGGGTCATTCCATTTTAAGGTTCGTTATTCACCAGCTTCACAGCATATCGATAAAGGGGTGTTGCGTCTTATTTGTGAAGGTAACTGTGCTCCAAGCTCCCCTCTTCCCAGTCGTCGAAAAGATCCATACCTTCTACAGTTTCGGGGAGCTTTGGCTGTACCTATCTTAGAAGTTAAACCAATCTCTTTGGATTTTGGTGCCCAAGTCAAGGGGTCACGCACACGCAGGACTTTTCAGGTAACGAACAAAGGCGTAATTCCCTTACACATTAAAACACTGCAATCCAAGGCAGGCTCCAGTGGGTCCTTTGTTGTGCCCTTTTTACAGGATCTCAAACTTGCTTCTCAGAAGTCTGAAACAATTTCTGTCGAGTATCGCCCTGTCTCTGGCTCCAAACACACGGGGGCCGTAGAAATTAAGAGCAATGATCCGAATCGTCCGAAGGTGGACGTCCTTCTGACAGGCCGTATCGCTGGGCCAGATATTGAGGTCTCTCCCAAGGAGCTTAATTTTGGTGTGGTACCTCCTTCGAAAACGTTGGATCTCAAGATTGCAAATGTTGGCAATAAACCTCTCACAATCTCTGGCATAAAGCTCACACAAGGTTCAGCACGAGAAATTAAGGTTAATACTAAGGGAGTTAAGTTTCCTCAAATCATGCAGCCCAATCAAGTTCTTTCTGTAGCGGTGGCTTATGCGCCTTTCAACAAAGGTAAAGAGACAGGGGTACTTGAAATCGCAAGTGATGATCCGGATGAAGCGATTGTCAAGGTACCAATCAGAGGTGAAAACACCTCGGCCTCCTCATGTCGGCTCGAAGCCAGTCCACGACAAATAGCATTTGGTCATCACATTGTGGGAACTAGCAAGGAAGTACAAACGACATGGAGCAACAAAGGAACACGCTCATGCTTTGTGTCACAAATCAATGTGATTACGGATGGTTTCTTTGGACTTCCGTCAGGCACTGATGCCTTTGTTTTACCCAGTCCCCCCAAAGGTTGTGTTCATTCATCACGACAGCAGTATACCTGCCAGCCTCCTCTTGAGATTGCACCAGGAAGTCAATGGAAACAGAACGTAGCCTTTGCCCCCCAGCAATCGACAAGTGCCCTCACCGGAAGTACACGTAGCTTTAAAGGACGAATGGAACTTAAGACAGATGACGCTCCCCCACAAAAAACGGCCATTCTCCTGAGCGGTAGCACCAATGATGCTTGTCTTTCGGTCGTTCCAACGTTGCTGGATTTTGGCTTTGTAACGATCAATTGTGCCTCCAGCAAAGAAGCAGTAACCATCTACAACAACTGCAAACAAGACATAACGTTGAGTTCGATTAAGTTTTCTCGTCTCGGTACCAACGGCTTTCATCTTGTGCAGGCACCGAATCTTCCTCACAGACTTACAACTGGAAAAGGGGTTCAGATAGAGATCTCTTACAAGGCTACCAAAGTAGGCTTTGCAAAGGCAGTCTTGCAAGTGGCCAATTCTGCTCCTGGGCAATCTCCGCTAAGTATTCCAATGGTTGCACAAGGAATCGCAACCAAAGAACAAACCGATGTTTTTAAACAAACAGGACATCCCAA
>JALTMC010000278.1:644-5882 GCA_027005175.1 Myxococcales bacterium | reverse complement strand
TATACCCGTATTATTCGTCGCCGCTGTCGCTATTCACAGCGACGCTACAACCGCTGCACCCGACGATGCCGCTAACTCCACCCGACAATGACGCCAACTCCACCCGACAATGACGCCAACTCCACCCAACGATGCCGCTAACTCCACCCGATAATGCCGCTAACTCCACCCAACAATGCCGACCCCTTGCAAGGCAAGATCATCTGGGGCCCTCCCTATATCGTAGAAAATTGAGACCACCCCCTGAGCCACGAATGCCCTCACACCAACCTGAGAACAGGGTGTGATGACTTTGTCGTGACTTTGTCGTGCCTCAGAACCTGGACCTAATAATTTCAGTGTGTTACGAGAAAGCATGCGAAACTCGGGCGGCCACCCCCTGGACCACGAATGCCCTCACACCAACCTGACGATAGAAGGTAGAACCGGATCGCCAACCGCTTGAGCACAAAAGCTTAAAAAGACAGTGTTGCTTTAACAGGAAAGCCCGTAAGCCACCACCTCATCGTCCGAATCGTACAGAAAGCTTAAAAAGACAGTGTTGCTTTAACAGGAAAGTGGTCGGAGGGGTATCGACCGTTGGTGTTGTCGTATACGATTTCTGCGGAGTGAAATTTGGTTCCAGAGGCTCCGGGAAACGTAAAGATATAGTCGATCTTCCGACCTGTTTTACTCCCGCGCCAGCGATGATAGGTGCCTACATTTTTGGCATTGGGGTGAATGACGCGAAAGGTATCAACAAAAGAAATGGGAGAGCGAGCACTACCGATGGGTACCCCCTTCAGGTAGCGAATCGCATCACCACTTTCACTGGCATTAAAGTCACCCATCAAAAGAACGGGAGTGTTTTTGATCTTACGCTGCGCGATACGCGATGCGATCAGCTTTGAACCATTCAGTCGTGCTGTTCGCCCACGATGATCAAAATGAGTGTTAAAGACATAGATCGCTCGACCTGTTGTATTCTCTACAAAGCGAGCCCAAGTGCAGATCCTGGGAAGACTGCTATCCCAACTCTTGGACCCCGGTTTGTTCGGTGTTTTAGACAGCCAAAATGTTCCTTGTTCCTCCGGAACAGGGGTCCATCGAGCATGTCGATAACAAATGGGGCTCCACTCATCTGTATCAGGATTCACTTGACGGCCTCTCCCCAAACACTTGTAGGTGGGCACAGCTTTGAGGATATCCTCGATCTGGAACTTCCAGGCTTCTTGCATCCCCACAAAGTCTCCACCCTTCTTCAGAATGACAGAAAACACCATCGACTTTCGCTTTGGCCATGCATTGTCACCATCATTCGCAATACCATAACGGATATTGAAGGTCATCGCTGCAACCTTCATCACATCGCTCTTTTCGGGTGTTGGTTCGGGCACAGGCTCATACCGATCGGGTATATCACCCCCTGCATCAAGGCGAACCTCAGAGAAGATCTCGGATGCAGATTCTGCAACGACTTCAGACACAACCTTTTCTTTGTCTGATTCATTCGTTACTTCGTTTGTAGGCTCTGAGGTGGACTCAACCACAGTCTTCTGCTCCACAGCTCTCTCCTCACTGGACCCCTTTGGCAAGATATTGGCACAACCAACCCAACAGATACTCAACAATCCAATAACCCCTACAAGACACCATTCATCCAACCATTTCATCGATGGCTCCTATTCATCCACACAACCATTTCATATCACATCGATGGCTCTGTTCATCAGAAAAAAAACCTCTTATATTGTGGGCGTAGGAAGCCCCTCCCGATCGCAGGACCGGTAGAATCTACAGCGAGAGCGAAGCGCGACTGTGCAGACAGCCCTGTAGGGGTGAAGCCGTAGGCTGCATCAAGCGAATTGGGGGTCGTTGACTCATCCAAACCACCTGAAACTATATATCTGAAAGAAGAACTACAAACACTCTGACAGTCCAATCAAAACCCAATAGAGGCATGAAACGAAACTACATGTCTGAAAGCAGAACAGCAAGCACCCTGACAGTCCAATCAAAACCCAACAGGGGTATGAAACGAAACTACATGTCTGAAAGCAGAACAGCAAGCACCTCTCCCAACCGAGCATGCCCCCCTCCGCCCAAAAGCCCGCAAGCCCGGACCGTTCATGAACATTCCACGACAAACGACGAGCCCTCGCACCTGCTTCGAAACACTCGAAACAACGGGCATCATGAGTCCTCCAACCCAGAGCAAACTAAGTTTCATGGAAACAGGTGGCGTTTTCTTCTTGACGAAAGTGCCTGTTTCGCTTAGAACACCCTTGCGTGTTTTCCGTAGAACACCTAAGGGCGGGTAGTCCAACGGCAGAGACAAAGGACTTAAAATCCTTCAAGTGTGGGTTCGAATCCCATCCCGCCTAGAAGCTTATCATAACGCTTTCCCCTTTGAGCAGCGGGAATTCTGTTGCTCCCCTCTTTCGCTACCAGGTCACCCTAGGACACTCCTGGACACATCTGGACACATATGGACACATCTGGACACTCACAATGCACCCACTGTGCACCCAGCGAAATGCTCCCAATGCTTTTATTTTGATAATGGGCCGTGATATACTGTCAACTTCCATTGACTGTATTGGGATTTCTCACACAAGAGCTGAATGATGATTCTCAAGCAAATAAAACTAGAGCGATTTAAGGCGGCCTTTCGACCCGCTCCTATCCCTCTTCAACCATTCAATGTACTCATTGGTCGCAATGGAAGCGGGAAGAGTACATTGCTTGAAGCACTTCAATGGATTGATGTGACAATCCGCCATGACGCACGAGTGGCTTGTGACCGCTACTATGGAATACAAGACTTAATAAACTTGCGTTCCCAAGCCAAAACACCTTTTTTTCGCCTGGACCTAGAGTGGTTGTCTGAAAATCAGAAACATCTCACTTACGGTATTAAAGTCGAAGCCCAAGATAACTTGCCTGTCATTGTGGAAGAACAATTGGTAGAAGCAAGTTCCAATGTAACTCCAACCAACTCTCACTTCCTGATCAAAACAACCAAAGGGAATGGACGTGTCCTCAACATGTCTGCTCGCGAAACAGGCGGTTACGAACTCCTCATGCAAGTGATTGGAGAAGAACGTCTGGCCCTCAATGTAGCAATGTCGATGGAACACATGCAGCTTGAATTAATCGAAGACTTTTGGGCCAATGCGGTCTTTTTACGATTGAGCCCAAATCGTTTGGCTAACGGCTCTTCAGCAACTCGTAAATCTTTTGCTCCATTGCTCGATGAAGAGGGACAAACACTCCCGGCACTTCTCCACGAGCTAACAAAAGACCAACGAAGAGAGCTCGCTGAACAACTTGAAGAGATAATGCCGGGAATACGCGGGGTAGAGCTTTCCAAATCGAACACTGACAGAGACACAAAGGTTCACTACAACCTTCTAGAAAGAATGCCTTATAAGGGACGAACAGGACGCTCACAATTTCCAATACCTGCATGGATGTTATCTGAGGGAACACGAAGAATTACTGCGATTCTAGCACTACTTCTTCATGATCCTCTACCCTCACTTTTGTGTATTGAAGAAATAGAAAATGGGCTTGATCCCTGGACAGTCCGATACATTCTTCGCCAGTTACAATCTGCCGCAGACCGGGGGGTTCAGGTCATAGTTACAACGCACTCACCTTGGTTGTTAGATCATGTACCTCTGGAGTCAATTCTTCAAGTAAGACGCATAGAAGGCGAAACAATATACGAACGGTTTTGTGAGCGGCCCGAAATTCAGGCATTTGACCCAAATATACCCGCAGGAACACGCTACATTCATGGAGAAGAACGGTGAGTTTGCGGGTTGCGTTATTTGTAGAGGGTAGCGAAAGCCCACCACCTCCTCGAGGCTTGCGAGCACTTGAAAGGATTTGGAATGAGGATCTTCCCCAAGCACTAGAGATAGACTATTTTGAACAAGTCTTTCCAATAAGTAAAAAACATCTTGTGGCGATGGATCCAGAAAAACCACAAATGAGTGGATCTTCTGAAGGTCTAGATCAACTCATGGTTCGAAAGCTATCCACTCACCCTTTTGATGCAGCTGTTGTTGCTTGGGATTTAATCCCAGCATGGAACCCAGAAGAAGATTCATATTGTCGATGGGAAGAAACGCTGCGGTTCTATGAGTTATTGAGCCTATCAGATTCTCTCGCAGAGCCTTGGAAGTCTCAAGCATTCCACAGACATCAAGAATTGTCCAACCGTCCAGTTCCTAAAGCACGCAAAAGACCACCACAAATACAAGAGCATTCGATTCTTGCTTTGTGTATGGTACCTATGTTTGAAGAGTTGCTTGTATTGGACGAAAGTGCTGCAAAACGCGCGCTGGGTATTGCTAGCAGAAGGCTACCCAGCACCTGGCCCTCCAACTGGGGCGCAGGAAAAAGCAAGCACCCCGATGATTTGCTGTTGCATGCAGTCAACACAATTCGCTCACTCAGCCCCCCACTAAGAGTAGTGAAGCAGGTTCGCGGAGACATGCGTAACAACAAGGATGGTTGGGGAGAGTTTCTGCTCCGTAAGATGTTAGAGGATGAACAAGTCAGTGACGTAATTCTCCAACATCCCATAGCTGCCAGGTTGAAAGAATTGAGGGGTGGTTAAGAGCCTCCCATCACTTGGTTAGTCACCCAATTTATCTTTGCTTGCAGAGATTGGGCTGATGTGTTTTGTGGAATCCAGTAACGAGTGAGGCATCTTGCCGCGTGGACCACAACCCATCCGCCCCACAGCTTCTTCTGGTGTATCCCTTGTTCGCTTGGATAAAATTGTCATCGCCACAGTGCATCAAGGCGGGCCAAGTCTACAGCATCCATCACTGTCTCCAGTGGGTTGTCCCTCTTGGCTGCCTGCCGTTGCAATGCCTCAAAGAAGCCGAGCTTCTGTAACGCCGAGAACTCCTTCACCTCCACTGCCATTGTTAATCTCAAGTAGTGCAAGGTTGCGTTGCGGTCACCCTTTTCCTTTGCCTCTTCGTACCCGCTCCAGGCGCTCCGGCGTTGGTGGTGGAAACGCTCGAGCATCAACGTGAGATAACCAGCCTTGTCTAGTTGTTCAAGCTCCTCCTTAGTATGCTTCCGACACGCTCTAAGGTCACCAACAATGGTTCGCTTGCTGACACCCAGTGCGTGTAGCATGCCCCTCATCGTGCGACGCAATCGTCCACGTATCGCGTGTCACATCGTGTTGCATCGACGGACGGTGAATCCAAAACAGCCGGTGAGGCGCAGATA
>JALTMC010000278.1:0-634 GCA_027005175.1 Myxococcales bacterium | reverse complement strand
TGCCTCATCTCCATATTTTTTTTCAAGCACTCACCCGAAGGGGTCCCGCCCCGGAATACTATCAGGCGGATGGATTCCTGACTCAGATATTAAGCAACTTCACGCAAAAATTTGTAGCCCTGCGTGAAAATGGTCGCTCCTCGTTATCTGCATCTGGAGGCAAAATATTGTACCCCAAGTATAAGGAGGCGACCATGAATATGTCTCGTCGCAAGTATCCAAAGCCCAAGATCTCCCTGACAGAATTCCTGCAAAAAGTGGAGAAGGTCAAAGCCCAAACCCACAAGAATTTGCCTGCACGCCATCCCCCTCTACAACCAGGCTTGTTGAAGCACTTGTTAAGGGTTGCTGTATCATGTTGGCACCTTTATGAAGGCCAGCGAGCGGTAGCCATCGTGTTGGACGAGTACGGCGTATCTCGTAGCGAAATCGGCTGGTTGATCTGTATAGACAGAAATGATGTCAACCATCGCAGTGACGGCAGCATGCACGACTTTGACATCTGCTTCGGGAAAGGTCAGCTCCCCTTTCAGAAAAGCCTCAAAGTCATCGACTCCCACTGCAGCAAAGTGCTGCAACAATCGCTGGTAGCGTTCTTCAAGGATTGGCAACTCTGTGAGGACACCCTTCAAAC
>JALTMC010000277.1:5311-5894 GCA_027005175.1 Myxococcales bacterium | reverse complement strand
CCATGTGCCGGGGCTGATCGTGATACATCCTTATGATGCCGCTGATATCCTGTTTGGATTCTACGATCCAACCTTCTTGTTCAAACATTATACAGCACCCCTTCAGGAACGCTTCGCTCTCTTGCTGACCAAAGAGGCCAACAACGCTATCGGTCAGTGGGTTTATCTCTATTTCCTCTACAAATACGGCTGGCACGACCACCAGCAACGCTTGCTTCACTCCCCTCTAAAATCCTTTAAAATAGAGGGGCAGTTTCCCACTCGCTGGGGGCCTCTGCAACGCTCCAAACGCTTCCTGGAAGGGTTTGAAAACAAACCCCTTGCCAAGCAAGTGAAGCTCTATGAAAAATTGTTACAACACCAGGAGCAGCTCTCGCGTCATTACCAGCTCTGTGTCTCTCTGCGTCCAAGTCACCTCCCGGTGTTGGTCGAACAAGGTCCAACCATTTTTGAAAAAGAGTACCTCCCCACCTACGATGGAGTCTTCCAAAAAGAGTGGTTTGAAGAGAGCTGGTTCCGACGGATGATGCAGCTGCTCACCTTCTGGCCTCCCCGTCGGATGAGTGGCCTCCTGGGTCGCAAC
>JALTMC010000277.1:0-5301 GCA_027005175.1 Myxococcales bacterium | reverse complement strand
TCTGCAAAATACCAAAGGCTCGGAAACTACGCAGCATCCCTACATATCCTCCATGGCCTCATGGAACAAAACGTACTCCGCCTACAAGATGAATACCACTGGATGCTCCAAGAGTCTGGGACCTCGAACCGTTCTGTTGATCGCTCTCACTCTCCTTGAAGAAAGAGAGTGAGAGCGATCAACACATCACGGGCATACAGCAGTTACACACCTATCAACACTCTCCTTGAAGAAAGAGAGTGAAAGCGATCAACAGGTTTCTTAATACGCTCCTTTTCCGCGAAAGACTGCGCCGATTGTTCTAAATAAGATGGAGAGATCCAATAACAAAGAGCGGTTCCGAATGTAGTAAAAGTCATACTGGAGGTTTTCGTGCATGGGTAAGTCTTTTCGGCCCAAGATCTGCCACAACCCTGTTAATCCGGGCTTGACACGCAGTCTGCAATGCTGCCACGCTTCGTAGGTTTCGACAATAAAAGGCATCTCGGGGCGAGGACCCACCAAGCTCATCTCTCCTTTGAGGACGTTCAGCAGCTGTGGAATTTCATCAATACTTGTTCGCCGAAGCCATTTTCCATACGTGGTGATACGCTGATCGGTTCCGTCCTGAGGTGAGACTTCATAAGGGGCCACATCGCAATGCATGGTCCGAAACTTATACATCGTAAATGGTTGGCCATAATGACCCACACGTGTCTGGGAGAAAAAAATGGGTCCTGGGCTATCGAGTTTGATTCGCAAACACCACCACAAACAGAATGGTGCTAGGAAGAGAAGTAAGGATAGAGAAGCTGCGAAGTCAAAAGCTCGTTTCACCCATGGATACGCCACACTTACTTGCTGGAGGCCAAGATAGTTGAGAGGAATCTCCTCGATGTGAGGTAAGTCGGAGCGTTCGCGGTTAAGTGCTTCAAAGTCATTGGTTAAGATCCAGAACCCAACTTCGAGATCTTCGCATTCGAGCACCATCGGAAAGATCTGTCGATGATTCAGAGTTGGTAAGCCAACAAAAACTTCATCCACTTCATATCTTGTGATGGTGTCTCGCAGCAATTCCAGAGTTCCCAAGACCTCCCTTTGGCTGCATGTCGTGCCAGCCAAAGAAGCATCCGGATCCAAAAAGCCTACCACCTTATAGTTGATATCGGGATGCTCCATGAGCTTTTGAAGTAGCCGAATTCCGTTGGTGTTTGCACCAAGGATTAAGGCTCGAACCCTTTCCGCTCCATCTTGATTGAGACGAACAGTCCAACGATGAAAAAAATACCAGCTCCAAGAAAGCAGAAAGAGGTTCATGATTCCGCTGAGCAAAACGACTGTACGGCCCAAATGATATTCTTTGAAATAAAAGGCGATACTACTTGTGAGAAGCCAACCCAAAAATGTACTCTTGAGAAGGTTTTGCGTCCTCTCTATGCCAGCTTGATGACGTTGGTTCTTGTAGATTCCAAAAAACCAACAAGACGCCAACCAAGTGAAAACAATCAAAGGCAAGATCTGAATATAACTTGGGAATGGATTCAGCGGAAAGCCGATTGGTTCACTCAAAAGAAAACGGATCACATAAGCACCCAACCAACCGCAGCTGAGTAGGAAAGCATCTGTGATCATATGGAGATTTCGAAGAGTACGAAGGTTTTTACGGACCATGAGATTTCTTTCGATGAGTGACTCTTTCTTTTAATTCGACCACTGTAAACCAACGATGTCGGTGGACAACTTTATAGGAAAAGGCTCTCAGCATCATCTTCACGATCTTTGGCAGCATTCCAGAAACCAACATAAAAACACGATGTTTTTCCTGCAAAGAGGCTTTGGCAATCTTGATCGCATCAGCTCCCTGATCCAACCAAGGATCGACAAGCATAATTTTATGAGACAAACGAAGAGGTATGGCTGATGTATTTGCCCCTCCATAAGCAAAGAATACGCTCGGTGTTTTTGGAGGAAGTATACGTTGAAGTATTAGAGAGTGCTGCTGATTGATAGAGCGCAGGTAGCGCATACTGTGTACATCCTCTGAAAAGTGGATAGCGCAAGACCAGCCGAGGCAAAGACCCACAAGCCCCCAGGCCCATCCTGCCCAAGGAGGTCGTGTTCGGGCCAGCCACCATACTCCCAGTGTGAAAGCACCCATGACAAGAGGAACTTTAAGCACAAGCCACAATCGCAATGGATGAAATCTTCCCAGTAAAAAAAGTGAGAGGGCAAAGACAATGCCCCCCAAAACTCCACCCCATAGAGCTTTCCAACGGAAAGAGATGCTCTCCATCGCCCACACGAGAGCGATCGCGACAAGAGGAATGAGTTCCAAAAAATAACGTTGGTTGTGACAAAACCCTGCATGACGACCCAATCCCATCACAGAGAATGCACCGAGCAAGAAAAAGACAGGTAGGCTTTGTGCACGCAGCTCCCGTTGTTGCGAGGATGAAAGTCGTGACCTCTGGTGTCCCCACACCCACAATAGCAAAAACAAAGCAATCAAAACCCATGGGATGGATTGAACAAAAGCCTTTCTCACAGCCAGCAGCATGACATAAGCACCACTTTTGGGTTGAAAAGAGATGTAAGTCAACTTCTCGAAGAGGGCCGTTGGGTGTGCTGAATAGTCAAAAATTTTGGCCCAAGCTGTATGGAAAAACTCCATGTGAGAGCCTTTGGGGGAAGACAAATAACCTTTGCCCTTTGTGATCGGGTTCCAGGATTGAAAACGTAGAAAATTTACCCATGCATTGAAAAAGAGGGGTCCAAAAAGGCCAGCGATATAAGCAAGTGAAGCCTTGAAGCGACGTGGAGAACTCAAGAAAATGCCCAGGCCAATCGCCGCACACCACACAATGTTTTGGTAGCGAATTCCTGTGGCCATCCCCACAAACAAGCCAGCGAAACAAGCCCACCATAAGGTTTCGTTGTCGCGAACACGAGAAGAGGCATACATAGAGGCTAAACACAGACTCAATGACAACATATGGGGCCAGACAGCTGGTGCATACTCAAAGGTATAACTGCCAAACAAGAAGATGAGGCAGGCCAGCCAAGGAGAGTGAGGCTGCGCACTATAACGGCGTGTATAAAGGAATACAAGCCAAGCTGCGAGTAAATAAGAAAGTATATTGATCAGAAAGAGATAGTCCCACCCCAAGGCGGCAAAAGGGTAAGCGAGTACCGCATACAAAGGAGGTACCCGAGGAATCAAAAGTGCTCGCTCTCTTTTGTAATGTTGATTTTCATGATACACCAGCCCTGGGTTAAAGGAGGCTAACTCTATACTTAAAGGGATCTTTTGGGGGATGGAAACATGAATATCACCATGCCGAAGACTCATGATAGAGGTCAGATAATGATCCTCGTCTCGTGTAAAAGGGCCTTCGATGAGGGAAAACCATAAAACAAGACCAAAAATGGAGAGAAAGCCCCACAATCGAAGAGAAGACCACATTCTATGCTCCAAGCCCTTATCAGAATAACGAAGAGTGAAATGATTGAGAAAAGAGTCGCAACTCGATACATGACCTCTCAGAGAGTAGTACAATGTATTCTTTCCTATTGCAAAATATTCATAGGGACCATAGGGATCATGCCTGAAGTATCGATATCTCCCCTCGTCTTCTCCGCACGAAGAACCATTCGCGTTGTTTGTGCGGAAAGATCGAGTGAATATCAACGACCTCCACCTTATCCAGACTTCGTCCTGTCGATTCTGCCGGGTCCGCGATCGGGAGGGGACTTTCACGCCCACAACATAAGAGGTTTTTTTCTGATGAAGAAGACTCTGTCGGGGCCGCGATCGGGAGGGGACTTCCACGCCCACAACATAAGAGGTTTTTTCTGATGAAGATCTTGCAAGTACATAACCCATATATCCATCCCGGAGGAGAGGACCGAGTGGTGGAACTTGAGGCAAGTATGCTTCAACGGTCTGGACACACTGTTGTGTCTTACCAACATTCTAACCGAGAGCTGCGCCAACAAGGGATCCTTCCAACAAGTTTGACACTGCTTCGCTCTTCCTGGAACAAGGCCGTCTATCATGAACTTCGTCAAATACTGAGAGATCACAAACCGGACGTCATGCATGTCCACAACTTTTGGTTTGCTCTGTCTCCTTCCATCTTTGATGCTGCCCATGACGAAAAAATACCCACCGTAATGACTCTACACAATTTTCGTTTGCTTTGCGCCAATGCCTTATTCTTTCGGAAAGGTCAGATCTGTGAACAGTGTCTTGGAAGAAATATGTGGCCAGCCCTCTTTCATGCTTGTTATCGACAATCCTATGGACAGACCGCGATCCTGCTTAGAATGTTGCAACAACATCGCAAGAAAGGCACTTGGTCTCATCGGTGTCATCGCTATATTGTTCTCACAGAATTTCACCAACGAAAGTTTACAGAAGGGGGACTTCCCCCACATCGATTGGTCATCAAACCCAATTTCATGCCATGGAAGCCTACAACATCGACCAGAGGGCAAGGTGTCTTGTACGCAGGGAGATTGTCGCAAGAGAAGGGCATTGCGCTTCTTGTGGAATCTTGGCCCCCAAAAATGGGGCATCCTTTGGTGATAGCCGGAGATGGACCGCTTCGCAACACTGTGCAAGCTCGCGCAAAAAAGAACCCATCGATTCGGTGGGTCGGTTTTCTCACGTCAGAGGAAATGGAACAACAATTCCAAAGTGCTGCTGCTGTGGTGATCCCATCCATTTGCTATGAAGGCTTTCCCATGACTTTGGTGGAAGCCTTTGCATTTGGACGAGCTGTGATAGCTCCCAAACAAGGTCCGTTTCCCACGTTCATTCGAGAAGGAGAAACAGGACTGCTCTTTGAACCTGGAAATGGCACAGATATGATAAAAAAGCTACAGTGGCTGCTTGAGCATCCACACTTGTGCTTGCAAATGGGGAACAATGCACGCAAGGAATATGAAGAAAAATACACCGAAACCAGTAACATTTCTTCTCTGATAAAGATCTATACCGCGAGTTATCACAACTTGCGTTTAAAATGTAGTTGTGATATCTAGAGTCATTGGTCAAGTATAGAATGGAGTGGAGCCAATGATTCGTATCGAGTTTACAGAAGAAGAAAAGCAAGCCCTCCATCATGAGCGATTTCATCATCCTCATCCCAGAGTTCAGCAAAAAATGGAAACATTATGGCTGAAGAGTCAGAAGCTTCCACATAAAGATATTGTAAAATTGGCAGGTGTGACAGCCAATACAATGAGAGCATATTTTCGTGAGTATATGGAAGGAGGGATAGAAGCTCTTAAAGTCATCAAATTTCGTCAACCTCAAAG
>JALTMC010000276.1 GCA_027005175.1 Myxococcales bacterium | reverse complement strand
ACCTCTGTTTTGCTATCGAAACAGACCGTGGTGTACTGCGTTGTGAATTAGAAAAAGATGACACAGGTGGTATACGTAGAGTTCGTGTTGAGATGGGCGCACCCATGCTTGAATGCTCGACTGTTCCGATGCTTGGGACCAAAGCAACCTCCATTGATGCACCCTACGAAGTTCACGGCGAAACCCTACATATTACCGGCGTCTCTATGGGGAATCCCCACGCTATCTTGTTTGATATTCCCGAGCAAAGACGCGCCATATTGGGTCCTCTTCTCGAAAGTCACGAACTTTTTCCCCAACGCACCAACGTCGAATTTGTTGATGTCATCGATAAGACTCATCTCAAGGTGGCTGTCTATGAACGAGGCTGTGGTTGGACACAAGCTTGTGGCACAGGAGCTTGCGCCACAGTTGTGGCTGCTATCCTCACCAAACGTATCCCCCATGAGGGTGAAGTTGATGTCCAACTTCCCGGTGGCTCCGTAGGAATCACTGTTATGCCCGAACTCGCCAATGTATGGATGAGCGGCGACGCCGTTCCTGTCTTTTGCGGTACCTGGGTGGGCTCATCTTCATGAAGTAGGTGATATTTCTGCATTGCATGTATTGACTCATAAGAGAAAGTCAGTATGGTGGTTCCCACAAGTTCTGTACCAACATTTAAACAAGGCTCTGATCTTTCTAGACTTCCGAAAGTTGTCATGTGAACAAAGCACAAGGCAGGGGGTTGCGTTTTTTTACAAAAGGAGGATAAGGTATGAATCTCTCTATTATGTGGTTATGGAATCGGACTCTCGCGTTTCGTTTCTTGCTAGGTTGCTGCTCGATCGCTTTTGTGCTCTCATCAAGTTGCAGTACAACGAACAATACGAATAGCAATACGAATAGCGAAAACAAGGAACGATCCGATAGTCGTTGTGGCCCCAAATTTGGGGAAGCTAAATGCGGAACGAACCGCTGCTGCTCCTCTTCGAACTATTGTGGGAACCTGAACGAACCACATTGTGGTGCATTGAATGGATACAAAGGCAAGTACGATGGACCACGCTCCTAGTCTATGATTGTAACAAGCGTCGATGATTGATATGAATGATTTGATGTGGAAGCAGAAACCCAGGTAACGGACTTCCTAGCCAGCACCAAGAGTGCCAATTCGGGACCACCGAGCCAGGGTTCGCTGTGCTACAATTCGTAAAGCCCGGCATCGGTAGCGTCATGCTTGGTCCGCCATCCTCGACGGTACGCTGTACTGCCTGTGGGGTCGGGCCTGCGCCTTCCTCACATCTGCTCCTCCTTTCCTTTGTTTCGCCTTCAGCTATCATGAATCATCCGGGCTCTGCTCACTTTGTAGCGGGTTTGGAGCTAGGTCCTTTGTTGGGTTGGCCATCTTTCTTCCATCCACGGCATCCACGGCATCCACGGTGTCCACGGCATCCACGGTGTCCACGGCATCCACGGCATCCACGGTGTCCACGGCACCCACGGTGTCCACGGCATCCACGGTGGTGGAGTCGATGCATCTTTTTACGTTGTTCGGGTGTCAACATTGCGCGAATTTGTAGCTTGGTTTTGAATCGAAGAAGTTTGAGTTGTCCCTTCAGGGTGTTGATCTTGGTTACAAGACTGAGAACTTTGGACTGATCGACTTTCTCGCTGTCCATCAAGTTTCGAAGGTCTACGCGAAGCAGTCGAATTTGTGCTTTGAGGGGAATCTTTGCTTTCTTGTAGTTCGTTCGTAGGGCTTTGAATTGTGTGATTTGGGTGTCGTTGAGTCCTGCTTTCTTAAGCTTCCAGGTGCGCATCATGCCTCGATGGTGCCGATGACCTCGATGGTGCCGATGACCTCCTTCTTTCCATGCTCTTTTCCCTGCATGAGGGCATGCATTTGCGTTTCCACTGGGGAGTAAGAAGAGGGCACCAGCCATCACCACCATTGCACCTGAGATTATCCTTTTCATTTCGCATTCTCCTTTTGCATCAAGTCACTTGATTGTGACTGTGTTGCTGTGTCCTCACAGCAAATCACATGCCAGGAGTGTGAGGTGGTGTTTTCCCTTGTACTTCCGTTTGTTGTGATGAGTGTGTGGTGTGCGGGTTTTGCACTCATGCAGAATCCGCACATGTTGAAGGTGCAAGATCTGCACGGATTGGGCGCTCGGGTTCATGAGTGTTGCTCAGGTTCATGGATAGTGGTTGGGTTTGTGTGTGTTGCTTGAGTTGTGTGTAGTGATGAGGTTGTTATTGGATATTATATTTTTTCAGTTTGTCATAGAGGGTGCGGAGTCCGATGCCTAGGATCTCTGAGGCTTTGCGCCGGTTTCCATCGACTTGTTGGAGGGCTTGGAGGATCGCATCTTTTTCCATGGTGGCGAGGGATTGTCCAGGACTTGGGAAAGAAGCTGATGAAGGACTAGAAGCTTCGGATATTGGAGGTGGTGTGAGGTTGTCGATGTCGATGGTGGTGTCGTCTGCGAGAATAGCGGCGCGTTCAAGGGCATTGGATAGAGCGCGTACATTGCCAGGCCAGTCCCATGATTTAATTCGAGATTGGGCTTCTTCTGTGAGTCGAAGGTGCTCATAACCTAGGTCTTGTGCGATGCGCTTGAGTAGGACCTCGGCTAGAGGGATGATGTCTTCTTTGCGTTGTCGTAACGGTGGGAGTTCGATCGGAAAGACAGCCAGTCGATGGTATAGATCTTCTCGAAACAGACCCTCTGCGACTTGTTTTGTCAGGTTGCGGTTGGTGGCTGCAATCCATCGAACATCGCATTGTAGTGTTTCGGAACCACCGAGGCGCTCGAATGTTTTTTCTTGAAGAACGCGGAGTAGTTTGGCTTGAAGGTCGAGCTTCATTTCGCCGATCTCATCGAGAAAAAAGGTGCCTCCAGCGGCCTGTTCAAGACGTCCTTGGCGACGTTCTGTGGCTCCGGTAAAGGCTCCTTTTTCATGGCCAAACAGTTCACTTTCCAGGAGATTTTCTGATAGAGCGGCGCAATTGATCGCTACAAATGGTCCGTTGGATCGGGGGCTCCACTGATGAATCTTGCGTGCTGTCACTTCTTTTCCTGTGCCACTTTCTCCTGTGAGTAACACTGTGGCGTTGGTTCGCGATACTTTCTGTAACGCTTCTACCACGGGCTTCATCGCAGGAGCACCATAGGTCAGCGGTAGGTCTGGCTCTGTAGCACTTGATGGATCGGGTGTTTTGGAGGTTGGTGTGTTGTTGGTTTTGGAGCGGAGATCTGAGCTTGTGGATTGTTTGTGGGCTGCGAGAGCTTGGGCCACGAGTTTTCGAAGCTCACCAGGGCTTTTGATGGGTTTTTGGAGAAAGTCGAATGCACCGAGTTTCATGGCTTCCACAGCGATATCGACTGTGCCATGAGCAGTCAAGACGATAACCCGTAGGTCTGGGTGTTGGGTGTTTGCTATGTGTAGTAGCTCCATGCCGCCCATGTTGGGCATACGCAGATCAGTGATCAACAGAGTGTAGGGGTTCTGTGCCAAAAACGTGGCAGCTTCCTCTCCGTCGGCAGCGGTGGTGACGTCGTAACCTTCCATCTCCAAGACCTCGGCAATGTAGCTGCGAATGCCTTCTTCGTCATCAACCACGAGAATTTTGATCATGACGTTGGTGCTTCCTTTCTCAATGGCAGACAAACTACAAATTCGGCACCTCCATCGGGAGGATGAGATACGGTTAAGGTTCCTTCATGAAGCTCAACCCATCGTCGGGCTACTGCGAGACCCAAGCCTGTTCCATGGTATCGTGTGGTGTAAAATGGAGCAAAGATCTTCTCTGTATCATCGGGAGCGATCCCATCACCATGGTCTCTGATAGAGATTTTTAACTGCTGTTGTTCTTCTGCGATACAAATGGTTACAACTTCATCTTCGGGTGATGCTTGCAATGCGTTTTGCATCAAGTTGGTGAAGACCTGACGAATTTTTGTTTCATCCATCCTCCACTTGGATGGGGCTGCCTTCGTAACCCATTCAAACTTCGATGGCTCTAGTGTTTCGCTAATCGCTTGTAATAGCTCAACAGGATCAACATCGGTTTGTTCCAATGTACCCATGCGTACAAACTCTAGCAACTGACTGCTGAGGTTTTCTAATCGCTCAGCTTCATACACTACCCGCTCAGCTTTGGCCTTGGTTTTACCTTCGTCGGGTAGGTATTCAACAAGAAGCTGTGCGTGACCTTTGAGAGAGGTGAGGGGGTTGCGTATCTCATGAGCCATCACCGCTGACATCTCACCCAAAGCTGCGAGTTGATGTTCACGTTGACGTTGCTCTTCCAATGTAGATAAACGTCGCAGAATGATCCAAAACAGGGAAGTCATGATCAGTAAGATTAAGGTAGCAGCTCCACCGCTCATGAGAGCGCGTTGGGCCTCTGTTTGTATCAGCTTGGCAGAGAGGGGCTCAAACTCGATCACAAGAAGAATAGGGCGGCGATGGCTTCTTCGGTACCTATGACCTCTTCGGTATCTATGGGTCCTGTCATATTTGTGTTGATCGTGTCGATGCATTGGTAGACCTGATCTCTCTCGATAACGCGCTCGTCGCTCCCAGCATCGGGGATTACCACAAAACATATGCCAGGGATGGATGCGTTTTCGATAAAGGCCCAATGTCTGCATTCGAACACGAGAGCCCACCGTCTGACTGTCTTGGAACAACGCTCCAGGCCGCACTGGAAATGACGTTTCTCCATAGGCTTTTCCAGCAGATGCTACGAGTCGACCTTGCAAACGAAACATTCCGATATACCGCAGACCTGTATTCTTCAAGTCGCGCATGATGCCTTGGAGGTCCGTCTCTTTGACAAGCTTTTGGGGGTTGAGTTTGCGGCGGATACTGTTGATCAGAGTATAACCTTCGGCTCGTGTGACTTGAATGGCGATACGTTGTGCGCTTCGGTATCCGGACCACAATGTCAACAAGAGGGCTATTCCTGTGAGAAGTGTCATTGCCAACAAGCCCCAACGTGCCCAACTCCACAAACTTTTGTTCTTGAATGTCACTGTATGTCGGCCTTTCAGAGTTCCAGTGAGTGGCAAGGTTACACGCCATTGATCGTGCATCGAATTGTATCATATTCACTCTCTGCAATCCTTATTCCTATGATGGGTGGATGTGTATATGGCTGAAAGTAATAAGGTTTCTTGGAGTTCTGTTTGGGGTTTTTGTTGGGAATCCTGGCCTTGTGTGCAGAATCTGCAGGTCGCTGGACATGTCATGATGAGGACTCAGAGATGATGTCGTTGTGTGAAGCACCAGATGTCGATCTTTGGGAGAGCTTGTTGTAGCAGCGAGCATGAGATGTGGGATATGACGCTTGTTGAGAAACTCGCAGCGAGCATGGGATGTGGGATGTGATGTTTGTTGAGGAACTTGCAGCGAGCGTAGAATATGGGGTGTGAAGCTATTTGAGGGTTTTGCAGTAGCCAATGCTGTTGCTATTTTTGTTGCGGAGGGTGTAGAAGCCGCAAGTTTCTTGGCTTTTGCAATCGCGTTGGGGGAACTGTTGATCGCAGAGGCGACGACATCTTCCTTCGGTCAGGTTGCCTATGTTTTGGTTGCCATTGCCCAAGGGTACACAGAGCAGTCCCTTTCCACAGTTGCGGGTGTTGTCACAACCGTAGGGCTTGCAGGGCTCATTCTCTTTGGCAAATCCAGTGGGGAGGCAAACAAAGGAGTCGGAGCCCCATGGGGTACATTGTTGACCTTTTTTGCAGTTGTAAGTAAAGGGTCCACAGGCATCACCGGGAAAGCAGATGCTGGGTCCTTTGCTTTGCTCTCGGCAGAATTCACCGACCTGACATGTGTCTTTACTGGGTTGGCAGATCTCGCGGCAAATACCGAGTTTTTCTTTGGTGCAGTAGTTGAGT
>JALTMC010000275.1 GCA_027005175.1 Myxococcales bacterium | reverse complement strand
CGACTCGCGTTACGCAATCCTGTGGTGATGTAATCCGCTGTCCCAGGGTTGATACTCCCCATGAGAGTCAAAACAACGGCGTCCCCCCCAGAGGAAGAAGAGCGTGCGGGAGCCTTCGGCCCTGTCACTCCCAAAAAGAAAGGGGCACAGAGCAAAGAAAGCCATGCCAATATTCGCCTATTTCTACGTTTGTTACGAACCCGTGTTCGTCGTCGAATTAACACATTCAACTCCTTTTGTGAAAAGAAAGTGAGTAGGAGACATCAATGGTATTCTTGGTCGCACTTCCACCGAAGATAAGTCGAAACCATCCCTACGACAACCGTTCTTTTGAAATGACTCACAGAAAGCCTGACAAAACCCCAAGAAACCGACTCCACAAAGAGGCCCAAGACGTGTTGTGTGCTCTTTGGTGTCGTCGGGTTGACTGTACTTCAAGCAATGTGCTCCATCCGCGACGAGGAACAACGATTTAATAACTTGGGTCTTTCCCATCGCGTCCGTGAAGACATCCAGACCTTTCCCCAACGTATTCGTTCCACTTGCTTGGTTGTTGATCGAGTGCGGTTACGAATTCGTTTGACAGCCCGATTCGAGAAGTTGCTCTCGGATCTTCTTCCAATCATCCCAAGCCATCCCTTTGTACGTAGGACGTTTCAGTAAATAAGCAGGCGAGTACGTGGGGAAAACCAACGAATTGTTGTGATGTTTGTGCCAAAAGCCCCGCAAATGTGACAGCCGCTTTGTCACCCGTAACAAGGACTGTGTCGCGACGGCCCCCAATGTAATAAGGAAGTCGGGTTGGACAATAGAGATCTCTTGTTCAAGAAGGGGAAAGCAGGCTTCGATCTCCTCTTTCTGTGGAACCCTTGGCTGGGAGCGAAAGCAATGGACAACAGCAGTGAGGTATATATCTTTGGGAGAGATTCCAATCGCTTTGACAATGGAAGTCAACATCGTACCTTGCTCCCCTTCCCAAAAACTGCCCTCGTGGTCCTGTTGAGTGGAAGGCCCTTCCGACACCAACATCACACGCGAATTTAAAGGCCCCTCTCCCATCACAACTTGCGAACGGCCATGAGCGCGAGAGCACTGGTTGCAGTGATGCCATAGCTCTGTCAGAGCCTCCTTGCTCAGTTGTCGTTCCAAGGCCTCCTGCTCGGAGATCTCTCGTAAGATTTGCAGGGGCAAAGGAGGCTCCTGCTTGAGAACCTCCTTTTGAACCCGAACCACCTCCATCACAGGAGAAGCTTCGTGCTTCGACTCTTGTAAAACAGGCCCCTGAGGAGCTGCTCTCTGGGAAGAGGGTTGTTGTGATGTTTGAGTCCCCTGCTGCCAACCAACCGTTGTCTCTTTGGGCAAAGCATTTCCAACCAAGGAACTCATAGCATCCCGCATCAACTCCAGCCCGGGCCCAGGAGCCCTCTGTCCCGCCTGTTGACGCCCTAGAGGCGGGTGTTCTTGAGGCCGACGCTCCTGAGACTGTGAAGGAGATGCCCCTGTGCTTTGTGTTGGGGAGCTTATGGGTTCTAGCAGCAGACGAGTCACACCTTCATCATGTGGCACTCCCCAGTTGATCTCGGCATTGCGAGGTACCCCATCCCAACCCTGCTCACGTTGCCACATTAAATAGTGTTTGCATGATCGGACGAGGGCCAAGAGAGCTTCTGCTGATGATGGCTGTGTAAAAACGCTGCTCATCCCTACAATGATTACCCCAAAAAAATTAGATGAGATCAAAACAAGAGCGTCACACCATACAAGAACTGGTACAAGAGGGAAACCCAGCTTGACTTCTTTCCTGCCAGTCGGTACATTTTGCAACCAATGTAAACGTAAGAAATGCGGTATGATACAAACAATGATAAGCAGAATTTTCTATACCATCTATTTCACTTTAGCATGGCTACTTTTGTTGACAGGAGAGGCGGAAGCCTTTGGACCCATTACCCATGTGCATCTGGGTTGTCAGATCCTGGGGGGACTCTCCTTGCTCTCTCCTGCTCTCGCCCGATTACTGACAGAGCACGCCTCCGAATATCTCTATGGCAATATTGCCGCAGACGTAATTATCGCGAAGAATCTGGCCAGTACAGACAAGCATTGCCACAATTGGGAAGTTGGATTCTCCGTTTTAGAAGAAGCTCATACAGACTCCCAACGGGCGTTTGCTTGGGGATATTTGAGCCACCTCGCTGCCGATGTTGTCGCACACAACTACTTTGTCCCTTGGAAGCTTGTCCATGGTTTCCCATCTCGTGCAACCGGCCACGCCTACTGGGAGATCCGGCTCGATCAAAAAGCCCCCAACCAGGCATGGGATCTGGCTCAAAGTCTCACTCGCCAACAATTTCACGAACACAATGGCTTGTTGTCGAGAACCATTGAAGGCACGATCTTTCGCTTTGAAACCAACCTCACGATCTTCAACGGCATGCTGCTTGTCCAACGTTTTAAGCGGTGGCGTGGCTTATTGGACCGTGTCGATCGCAGATCCCCTTGGGTGATTACAAACGAAGAAGCCAGCCAACTTCACCAATACGCTGTGGAGTCGATCTTCAACCTTCTCATCCACCAGCAAAGCAGTAAGACCTTCCAGGCCGATCCCATCGGCATGAAGTCGCTACAACTCGCCAAACATTTGCGCAACTCGCTTCGCCATCAGCAGAGCAAATCACCGCTCCACCCCTCCCAATTAAAGCAGATATTGGAAGATGTTCGCACAAACTTCCATAAAGATACCTACAACGCCGCAGCCCTCCCTTGGTGGCCCCCCTCTCTGGTGCGCAAAGACGGTGGCCGGATGAAAGCATTCAAACTGCGTTGAAATGAGAAGCATACCGCTCCTGTCGTACAGAGATGGTAGCTGGGTGAAAGCATTCAAACTGCGTTGAAATGAGAAGCATACCGCTCCTGTCGCACAGAGACGGCAGCCGAATGAGAGCATTCGAACTGCGTTGAAAGAAGAAGCATACCACTCCTGTCGCACAGAGATGGTAGCTGGGTGAAAGCATTCGAACTGCGTTGAAAGAAGAGGCATACCACTCCTGTCGCACAGAGATGGTAGCTGGGTGAAAGCATTCGAACGGCGTTGGTGTGAGGGCTATGCTGTTTCAGCAAGTTCTCGTATGGGGACAGGGCGTTCCTGAATGACTTTGGCGACAAGGTCTGTAAACGCGAGACCTGTACCGGGAGACTGGTCCAGATTGACTGCCGTTTGAAGCAACCAGTGAACCACCTCCTCCTCAGGAAAAGGTTTTTGTTCTTTGCCGGGAGCCCAAAAGCGGCCACAGGCCAAGAGTAGGACACCGATTTTATTTGTAATTTGACCAAGTTGCCGCTGCATAGGGTGCCCGTCATTTTGCGCAGAGAGTTCTTCTCCCATGGAGACCAAAAGATCACCAAGAAGAATGAGTTCATCGATTTTACGACGCGCAAACAAGACACCTGCCATTTGGCGAACACGGTTCCAACTCTCTTGCACATAAGAAGCACCTTGTTGAAACGCCATCTCCATAGCCTCGATGAGAAGCCGGATAGAGCTTTGGTGCTCTCGCATTTTAAGCGACAACATCGCTTGAAAGAAGAGAGAAAAGACACAGTTTTGAAAATCTTGTTCGAGTTCAAACAAAACAAACGATTTTTGGTAGCACTCCAGGGATTCGCCAAACTCGCCTTTGGCTTCCAACAAGGTACCCATATAATGGAGAGAGGCTGCTTCACCGTTGCGATTTCCGATGGCTTTCATCATGGTGTGGCAACGTCGATAACAGTCTTCAGCCTTGACATAGTCCCCCAGGGTTTGTGCTTGCACACCTTCCTGGTACAAATTTAAGGCATCGATCCTAGCTTCTTCTAATCTATCTTGTGGCATTGTTTTCCTGCTTGCCTGGTCCAACCAGTAAGGGTACTTGATGGTGAGATATCATCATGGAACCACAAGTTTTATCCCATGATATC
The DNA here is from genome assembly GCA_027005175.1 of Myxococcales bacterium. Classification (GTDB taxonomy): domain Bacteria; phylum Myxococcota_C; class UBA6777; order UBA6777; family UBA6777; genus M3003. The sequence continues at coordinate 1,943 of JALTMC010000275.1, read as the reverse complement.
ACCGAACCATAACTGAATTGTGTTCCTTGGTCAAGAGAACTTCGTTGGTTCTTCTCGCTTTTACCAAAAGTCGGGCCAAACCCCCTCTGTCCCCTTCTGTCATCGACAGCAAAGTAAACTTGGTGAGGGAGAACATCAGCCCCATCAGGGAGTCGGGGGCTTCTACCATGGCACGGACATAAACTGAAAGAGACACCGTTGACAAGACCATCATCTGCTCTCCCCCACGTTGCCTCATCAAGGTTATCGAATCTTCAACGGTGTGGGTCAACGTTGTGTGTGAGTCAAAATCACACCAACTATGACACAAATGTCTTATTCTCACCAACTTCTTTTACATTTGATAGGCCACTTCCAACCCATCAAAACTTTAAGACGTAGAGAAACCACATTTTTTCTAACGACCTTCTCGCCCCATTCCTGAAATGGCACTAAATCTGCACTGTCTTTTTTTTCAGAAAATTTGTGTGATGTGCATAACACACGAGACGAAAAAGGTGTAGATTTCTGGAAAAATGTTTGCTAAAGCCGATCCTATCAACAGCTCAAGAAAAGAAATCAGCCCTTGCCAAAGTCATATACTCATTTTTTGCATTATAAGATTCACCCCTGATATGTTGAGGTGTCTGCGGATAAAAGTATCTCAAGGCATTCTGCCATCCTATCAAATAGAGTTGGCAGGGACAGCCAGCCCAAAAAACAGAAGCGGTTCCATTTGATATGAAGATAGAACACGAACGAGGTTCAGTGTACGAAGTTTGCGGGCAATCACACCGCAAGTTCCCAAACAGTAGGAGGAAAGACTGATGTTTAGAATGTTTCATTATCGTTTAAGTTATGGTCTGCTCACAGGCCTCATGGCCTTTGCTTTGCTAGGCCCCGTCGGCTGTGGTGGCGGAAGCTCCACTCCATGTACAGATGACACCTCTTGCACCGGTGGTCAGAAGTGCAATGTCACGACAGGCAAATGTGAAGGTGGCACCGGCACCACATGTACCTCAAACACCGATTGTGGTGCGAAAAAAGTTTGTGACAATGGTGCTTGCTATGACGACTGTACCGCCGATGGCTTTGCCGGCTGTGATCCAGGCAACACCTGTGACACAACCGGCACCCAACGCTGCACATGTGACGCCACCAAATGCGCTGCTGTGGGCAACTCTGGCTGTCATCCTGTTAGCAAAACATGTGACAACTACTGTGATCCTTCCAAAACCACGGATTGCTCTGGTGAAGAGAAGTGCGTTCCAACAGCAACAGACGCGACCAAAGGTTTCTGCCAGAAGCCCAAGAGCTGTACCAGCAACACCGATTGTGCTGCCGATGCCAAATTCCCTACATGCGACACGGTCAAAGGTTTCTGTATTCCCCAAACCAAATGTACGGCTGATACTGACTGCAAGGGAAAAGCAACCAAATGCAACACAACATCAGGCGCATGTGTAGCGTGTCTCGCAGATGCAGACTGTGATACCAGCAAGCGCGAGACTTGCGATACTGCCACCAACACCTGCAAAGCTGCAACAGGTTGTGCCAAGAGCAAAGAATGTTATGACGCAACCCCCAAAACCTACTGCGGTGAAGTAGGCAAAGCTTGTAGTTCGGCTCCAGAGCGCACCTGTGCAAATATGGTGGCCTCAGAGAAGAGCAAGAACGCTAGTTGGGATAGCAATGCAAAAGGTACAGTGATCTGGAACTTGAAAGAAGTTGGACGCAAGAGCACCAACAACTGTGTCTCCTACTACAGTGGAAACTCCTCTTGTACCGATGCTTCCGACTGCCCCTCTGGTGAGGTCTGCTTCCAAGGAAAATGTGCCAAAGTCCAAAGCAACGGTGAAGTAACCTTGACTTTCAACTTCTACTCCCCCGTCGGGATCAAGTCTGGTTATACCAAGGGTTCGGGCAACTTCCTTAGCGGAACCGACAGAAAAGCAGGCGATGGG
>JALTMC010000274.1 GCA_027005175.1 Myxococcales bacterium | reverse complement strand
GAGATCTGTAAGAAACAGGTGCAGCCAGCGAATGAAGGATTCCAGCGTGTAGAAACGCTTTCCTGAAAAAAGCGTGCGGCGAGGGTGCTTTCTTTTTCGCCTTTTTGCTTTGCGCCTACAGCTTTGTTGCTGTTTTTCTCTCTTTTGTGTTGCTTTTAGCTTGATGTTTGGCTACACTCTTTGAACATTGTCTCATGAGTGAGTATCCTTTTGTTTGGATTGGATTACTTTTTTGGATTGGATTACTTTTTTGGATTGGCACGCTCACTCTTAGACTTTGGATGGATAGATTTATGAATCGATGCTTGCTCTTTTTGTTTGTTGTAGTCACTTTGCTGTCTTGTTCTTCTGTGTGGGCACAGAGTTCATGTCGGTCGTATGAGAAGTCGAAGAAGACAGGCGCGTTTGAAAATACTGCGATCAATGAAAGTTCGGGAGTTGCCGCGTCAAAGAAGAATCCAGGCATTTGGTGGACACACAATGATTCCGGTGGAAAACCTCGGATCTACGCATTCAATGAAGCCGGGAAAGATCTTGGTTTCTTTGATGTGAAGGGGGCACACAACCTTGACTGGGAAGACATGGCACCAGGTCCATGTCCCGATGGAAAGCCATGTCTTTATATCGGTGATATCGGAGACAACCCCAGGTTTCGTCCAGATATTACGGTGTATCGAGTTCCAGAGCCCGATCTGGATCCCACAAAGAAGAACAAAGGTACGACTGCAACGGCTGTTAAATTTAGGTTAAAATATCCAGATGGTTCTCACGATTGCGAGGGCCTTTGGATACATCCCAAAACACGTGATATCGTTCTCGTTACCAAAACGAGGAATGGTAAAGCTGGAATTTATCGGATGCCTGGAAGTACCCCTCCTGGAACAGAGACCATCACCCTGCAAAAAATGGGTACGATTAAGTTTGTTGGGGATCTTGTGACAGGCGCAGATATCTCTCCACATGGTGATCAAGTTGTGATTCGCGGGTATCTCTTTGCTTTTGTTTATTCGATCGGCATCGACGGAATACCCAAAGACAGCACCAGGATCGGAAAAGTTGATCTGGGTCCTTTTAGCCAAGGGGAAGCTGTTGGTTATAGTGCTGATGGAACCTACCTGCTGTCGACCACAGAGCGACTTCCTGCACCTCTTTACCGCACAAACTGCGCTCCAGATGGTCCAGAACCCAAGCCTGAAGTGGCACCCGAAAACGTGTTTGAACCATCGAACGAGAAAGCGAAAGAGCAGAACGATGCAGGAACGACCGACAAACAAAGTTCAGGTGATATTCTGCGAGAAGAAACTCAAATCAATCCAGTGAAAGGAGCTTGCCAGTGTCTTAACGCTGAGATAGGACAAAGTGAAGTGGGGTTCATTCTGGGGATCTTGCTCTTTTTAAGTGTGATGCGTAGAAGAGGGTGATACAAAGACCAACTCCTTTATCGATAAGCTCCAGTTCGATTTGTAGCTTGGGTAGCAATGGGTTTGCAGGATTACTTTCTACTGAAGAGTTAAAGTGGGATAGGTTTCGGTTGACAATGGACTTTGCGCTTACCTATGATGTGTAAGAGTTTCGATATTTGTGGGCTCTTTCTTCACCAAAAGGTGGTACGATGGTTGTCGCAAAAAAGAAAGCTGAAAGATCTTCCTATCAGGATTATCTGGGTTGGGGTGATGATGGGCGTTGGGAGCTGATCGATGGTGTTGCTTGGGCCATGACACCTGCACCAACCTTCAAACACCAACGTGTTGTTGGAAATGTGTACCGTATCATCGCCAATGCTCTTGTGAGCAAATCATGTGTTCCAGGAATTGCTCCTACAGACATCGTTCTTTCAGAGCATGATGTGGTGCAGCCGGATGTGTTTGTCGTTTGTGATCCACAAAAGATCACAGAGCAAAAAATCCTAGGTGCTCCTGAGCTTATTGTTGAAGTTTTAAGCCCTGGTACATCACTGAAAGATCGTCGTGAAAAGAAACAACTGTACGAGCATCACGGTGTTCAAGAGTATCTATTGATTGAGCCAGAAGGACAATATGTTGAGCGTTTCTTGTTGCAGCCGAATGGTTGCTTCGATGGTGGTGAGTTGTTTGGTCCAGAGCAAACCATCCTACTTCAAGTGCTTCACAATGTAGAACTTACCCTGTCCGATATCTTTGAAATCGTTCCCGATGAATCAAGTTGACACTCGAACTCAACCACTTGTTTGCATTCGCCGTGGGCGTAGGATCTTTAACCGGCTTTGACGATGGTTCGAGCGTGTTCTTGCTTGCTTTGGGCTGCGTTGGGTCAGGTGCGGCACGTTTTGGTCTATCGGAGAGCGCCATTCGTGGAGCTTGTCAACAACAGCACCTGCTTGCGTTGAATTTCTTGTACAACCCCTAATACGCAAGGAGCGGAGAAAGGATTCAAAGACTCCTAGAAATCTGAGAAGCCAACGTTGCATCAGGGGAAGGATGAGTGGTAGCAGGCCACCGACGCCTTAATGTTGCGAAGAATTTTGCAACGGAAGGTAGGTTTTGCGAACATTGATTCGATAGGTTTAAGGTTGGCCTTAAAAGGTAAGTAACCAGCTTGGAAGTAAATCGTTCCACAAAATCTTTATATTCCTGCTTGTCGTGATATCTTCCCTGCATCTGAGTATGAAGATCTTTCAAATCAAAGCCCAGGGCACGATCACAAATTGGGTGAATTAGGGCCATTTCTTTAAGGTAAGGCCATTCGCTCAGCCACCTCAAATGGAGTTCCCCTCTTGGATTGATTTTTATACGACAAGCTGAAGTTTTAATGTCTGTTATATTAGGAGCATAGGTTCCGATCATTCCGGCCTTGAGTAATTCGTTAATGGCCTTGCGAGTGTGTTGCTCTGGTATCCGCAAGTATTGCTCGAATTCACGACTAACTTCTGTGGCTTGCAAGAAACCCAGTACTTCTTCTTTGCTTGCTTGATCTCTGCTTCGCTTGTCATCAAGATAAGCAAGGAGCATTGCGGGAAGCAGCGGAGCGTAGTTTTCATCAAGGTGAGAATCTATTATGTCTTGAACAAAGTGCCGAGAATAACTCTTGAAATGCACATGATTAGGCCTGATAAGAATCCTCATTAGTTGCGACCGGGTCAAAGGAGAACTTTGACCTGATGAGAGAAATGAAACGAACACATCTTCCCGCGTCAAGACAGGGGATAAGATTATTGTGCGGCAAATGCGGAGAACTTCTCTCAAATCAAAGTTCGCCAGCATTCCTATCCATTCCCGATATTCCTCGTCTACAAACAGGATTGAATCGCGCAAAAAGGCCGTTACTGCTTCTGGATTAAACTTCCAGCGAATACCATCTCCGACCTGTGTGCTTGCAATTCTTCCTTCTCTGTCAAGATCTTGAAAAATCTTTTGCAGGTATTCGAAACGTATTTGCAAAACATCGCCCACCTTTGGTCGAGGTAACCAAAGACGCAAATTTACGTAACGAGAAAACAATTCATCTGCTTTTGCGCTATGCAGCCTCCAGATAGTGCTATCGTCGAGCAACACACTGATGATGCAAAAGCAGCTTCGAAACAGCGTGACAGCTGCGTTTAATATATGCTCTTGGAGTTCGAGTGCGAGATGATCCATGCCATCAAGAATCAAGCACGGTAATTTTTGATGCCTACTGAGTGATAGGTGCATTAAGCGTTTGGCAAAAAGTAGAGGTTGAGATTCCTGCTTTGCAACTTGCTGAGTGATGAACTCTTTTTTGCTCGAATCATCTTCTCCAAAAAGATTTTTGTGCTGAGTCCACTCTTTTTGATACAGGTCGAAGAATTGGCCTTGCCCTAGACCGTCCTCTGAGAAGATGGATTCTTTCAATGCCTCCGCAATGGCTTGATAGATATCTTTCTGTGAGGAAATATCGGTTTTGTCGTGGAACTGCACATGAGTATAGCAAATATTTTTGCGTATATTGCCGGTAAGTTTATGTTTGAAGAACCTTTTGACGTAAGTTGTTTTCCCAGCAGAAAGTTCACCTGTCAATAAGATCAAGTTTCCCCGGTCGGGTAATTTCCTTCGGTCTTTTTTATTAAGTTTTGCCCCCTGCTCTCGTACTTTCATTTCGTATTGTGTTTCATCATTGTCGAGATATTCAGTGAGATGCTCTGCCAAGCGCAGCAATCGGTCATCAGCACTTTGACTGTATCGAGATTCAACAAAGCAGTGCTCAAGTAGTTCGGAGTCATCTTCGACTCCTCCAAAGGCGACTTCAAGCGCATCTCTTATTATTTGGTAATAGTTGTCCTTGTTCTCTTTATGAGAAACGGGCTGAATCGTTCCTGGCCGAACAAGATAAAACGGTTGTTCGCAATGAATCGGCGACCAAGCCTTTTCGTCAAGTAAGAAGCGTTCAAGAGTTCTGCTTTGCACACCTGGTAAAGAAAAATAATTGTAGAACTTTTCGAATTCCTTCTGAATGGCATTGAGATCTGCAAAAATGACTGCCCGATCTTCTTCAAGTTGCTTTCCGCTTCTTGAGGGGACCGCAGCGCCAATCCACTGAGAGCCGTTCGTCACAATGCCTACTGCCGTCCCATGAAGAACAGAGTACCGAACAACTTGATCTCTGTATGTGGTCCAAGCTCCCTTCTTGCTTCCTTTTGAACCAAAAAAGAGTGCAGGACCAGCCAGTTTAAATGACATGCTGCCATCTTTGCCAGCTCCTTCTTTATTTGCCAGCATTACGGAAGGTCTTTTGGCCTCAATTATTGCCAAATTTCGATTGTCTTCATCGCGCAACAAATAATCGACTCTGCTGCCTTTTTTTTCCAATTCAAGGAGAGCCTTTCTGGGCCAGTCAAGGCATTCGAAAAGAATTCGATCAACGAGGCGCATTCGTGCGTCAGCTTCTGTTTCCACTTCGCTTACATCAATCTCGTGATATTCAGAGAGTATTGATTCAAATGTATCAAACGCTTGGTCCAACCGGGTCATTCGTTCATTTCCTATATCAAACTAGAGATGTTTCAAGCCGGACACCATTGGGATAAATGCAACCAACTTAGCATTCAGAGCTTACATTTTGGGTCAGCCCTCTTTGACTTTTCCTGACAGTCTCATCGCCTCAAAGTTCTAGCTGCGTAGCAATATCCTTCCACCCTGTCAAGAAGCTGGGATACGATTACAAAGACATATCTCTTGTTCTCGGTGTGTTATTGGCAGCCGCCTTGTACGCACTTCTTTCCGCTGGGACAATCGGCATTTGTGGCGCATGGGGTACAGACGTTTTTGACACAAATTCGTCCGCTGCGGCAGTCTGAGTCCTTGCGGCAATCGCCTTGTCGGCATCGAGCACTGAGACAGATCTGTCCAAAGGCACACTCTCCATCGTTGGCACAACTAGAGCAGAGATTTTTTTTGCATAGTTTGCCATCTTTGCAGTCGCTATTGTTGCGACAGTCTCCTGTTTTGCAGGCTCCAGAGAGGCAGATCATTCCCGTGTCGCATTGACGATCGACAGTGCAAGAGATGCATTGAAACTGTTGACAGATCTTTCCATTGTTACACTCTGCATTGCGTCGGCAGACACCGATAAGGCCGAGAGATTGTTGGCAGATCCTCCCTGTGTCACAATCTTTGTCGAGGATACAGCCTTTGCATGTATTGTTTTTACAGATCAGGCCACCGGCACAGTCTGTATTGCGTACACAGCCTGTGCAAGTCTTTGTGGTGGTGTTGCAGACTTGGCCAGAGCGGCATTGTGTGTTTTGCCGACAGCCCGCGACACACTTTCCTTTTTCGCAGATATTTCCAAACACACACTCTGTGTCTTGGGCGCAAGAGGAGCACTTGTTTTTGCGACAGATCTGCCCCCCTTTGCAGTCGGCGGTCTTCCGACAATCTCCAACGATACAGAGTCCCTGGCTGCAGAGGAAGCCT
>JALTMC010000273.1 GCA_027005175.1 Myxococcales bacterium | reverse complement strand
GGTAGTACTTTAAACTTCTTGATGGTCTGGTACCGTGCGAGCAACGAGTTGCATTTCTCTTCCACTTCTTTTTCAAGATAGGACTGAAGTTCATCAGCTTGAGCGAGTTCTTCCAGAGAGAGAGAAGACAATCCCAAATTGCTTTGTAGTTCACTCACAGCTTCAGGGTCCAGGGTGAGAAGAGCACACAGATATGGCTGTCGATCTCCCACAACGACAGCTTGCCCGACACCATGGATCTGCTTGAGATAGGACTCTATCTCGATGGGAGCCACATTCTTACCACCCGCCGTAATGATAATGTCTTTTTTGCGGCCTGTGATGTACAGAAATCCATCATCATCCAATCGCCCGAGGTCTCCGGTGTGCAACCAGTTTTCATCATCGAGAAGTTCAGCTGTTTTTTCAGGCATATGAAGATAACCACGTGTCATAATGCGACCGCGCATCAAGATCTCACCATCTTCGGCGATCTTCACTTCAACACCGGGAAGAGCCTGCCCCACAGAGTCAAAGTTGGGTTTACCAAAAGAGGAACAGGTCGCAACACCTGTGGTTTCACTCATTCCAAAGCCTTCATAGACGATGATACCGAGAGAGGCAAAGAACTCCAAAGTGGATTTCGAGATGGGTGCAGCACCTGTTGCAGCGCAGACAAGCTGATCCAAACCGAGTGCTTCTTTAATTTTAGAGATGACAAGCTTGTTCGCGATTTTTCGTCGCAGGGGAGTATAGGGTTTGCCTCGTTTAAGCCCTTTGTAGAAGCAGTCCAGCTCTGTTTTTAAGGCCCAACTCGCAAGCTTTGCCTTAATGCCGGTCGCTGCCCCCAAGCGAGCTTCCAGAGCGGCTTGAAACTTTTCCCACACACGGGGAACTCCCAAAAACATGGTGGGTCGGACCTTGGTCAAGTACTCTTTGATTTGCTTTAGATCGGGACAGAAGTAGACTTCACCTCCTGTACTCAGATGAAGCATATTGGTGAACAACTGCTCTGCCACATGACAAAGCGGAAGGTAACTCACGAGTCGAAAAGGAACTTCGTCATAGTATACAGGAAAGTTATGAAGGATACCGCCAGCGACAGCGAGCATTCCACCGTGTTCCAGTTGGACCGCCTTCGGAACACCCGTGGTTCCGGATGTGTAGATCAATAACGCTGTCTCGTCCTCGGTTAAGTCTCCCAGGCGTTTGTTGAGTTCAGCGTCGTCCTGTTCTCGCCCCATCTGGCGCAAAGCTGCCAATGTCATCAGACGCTCATCACCTGTACCCAGGTCGTCCATTGTCACGATATGAGAGAGTTCGATGGCTGCTGATTCCAGGTTGCGCCGGTATTTTTCCCACTGTAGTGCTTTGTCACAAATCGCGATATTGGCCTGACTATGCGATACAATATAAGCAACCTGTTCGTCGGTATTGGTGGAATAGATCGGTGCGGGGATGCCGCGTGCTGCCATAATACCAAACTGACAGATCACCCAATCCATACGGTTGTCACCAACGATAGCCACGCAATCTCCAACTTCATGGCCCAGCGAGATCAACCCTTTTGCCGTTTCGCGAATCGCTGTCCAATACTCCTGCCAGGTCAGACTCTTCCAGCCACCATCAGACTCCTCAAAAATAGCGTTGGTTTCAGGCTTTTGCTTGGCCCAATCTTCGATTTGATGAACCAGTGTATGTGGCTTTGCCATGAGTGATCTCCTTCATGAGAATGTCGCCTTGAAACACAAAGCATTCTGTCTCTGTTTGTGTCCAAACGAAATGACCTAATTTGGTACATTGAAAAGAAAGATTATACACAACGACCCACGAGCTGCGCAACGAGCACCTGAGAATGAATTCTCAAACTGACGGCTTGAACGATATTGAAAAGGGATAAGTCCCTACCGAGGCTCTAAAATCATGATGCAATGATACTGTAGTTCCTCCGTCACAGTATCGATAAAAAGAGAGAGTCAGTCCCGACAGGGGCTTCTACCCATCACTATCTTGGGAGACCACGAGCCTTGGAATTCATTCCAAGGTGTGCAGGCCAAATTCCGCATCTCGTTGTGCATCTCGCAAAAGAATCGAAGATAGCATACAACCTTTCTGAGATTGGTTGTCTCTATGAGAGTATCTTTGAGAGACAATCATGGATACTTGTGACGATGGTTGGAGGAGAAAATGGGAAGTTATCTTATCTATGGTGCTGGAGCCTTGTTGGTACTGTGGTGGCTCTTGGGTCGTGGCCCCTCTTTGTTGGGTGTGATCAAAGAAGCCGAAACACAACACGATATACAACCCATCATGGAGGCCGTAGCACAACTCCCAGGGAGGAGACGCTCCTTCTTCTTCCAGCGCAGTATTGAGATACTCTGGCACAAGTGGGAACGCGAACTTGCCACCCACCTGATCATACAGTATGCAACACTTCATCCCGATGAAAAGTTATCCCAATACTGGATACAACAAGTCCTGGAGCTTGAGCCCAAAACGGCAAAGCGAGCCTTTTCGACTTCATTCCTGGATACCTACTATCAACCCGATGTTGCGTCAGCATGCGGCGTGGCCTCATCGTGAGGCCCTCGCTAACCGTCGGTCGGCGGTAAACACAAAACACATGCTCCTGCTGATGGATGGTGCATTATGCGTTATGCACTCGCTAACCGTCGGTCGGCGGTAAACACAAAACACTGCTCTTGTTTGCGATATCTATCTCTTCCAAAGGCTGTCGAGCATTTGTAGTGAAGTCTTATTTCTGAAAGCTCGCTTGTTTGTAGAAGCCCGCTCTGTACAGCAAGCAAAAAGAGGAACGGGTGAGACTGCGGGTTTGAGACTATTATCTTGTTCGTGGGAGAATACCACTAGGTCGAAGATGGCAAGTTTAGCATCAGACTGCGGGTTTGAGACTATTATCTTGTTCGTGGAAGGTTGACCTGTGCTGCTTGAATCGCCTGTTTCATCGACTCAGCGGAGGAGAAACGTAGTGTCAGATCATGCTGGATGGCCTTCTCACAGATCGCAGCAACCTCGGAAGGGACATCAGAGTTGTAGTTAGAGAGAGGTGGTATCTCATGACGTAAGATGGCCACCATCATCTCCACAAAAGGAATTCCCTCAAGAGGATGAAGTCCGGCGAGCATCTCATAGAGAATCATTCCGAGAGCATAGATATCCATGCGATGGTCTCGGTGTGGAGAACTGATGATCTGCTCGGGTGCCATATACTCGACAGTCCCGATGACTTGCCCTGTCTTGGTCAAACGCTCTTCCGACTGCCCCACATTCATCGCCAGTCCCAGATCCGTCAGAATGGGCTCCCCTTCCACGGAAAAGAGGATGTTCTCAGGCTTAATATCCCGATGCAAGATATGATGTTCATGGAGACACTGCAAAGCAGAAGCGATCTTTTCAGTGTATGACAAAGCCTCAGACACCGTAAACATTCCCATTTCATCGAGCCGGTGGGCCAAACCTCCCCCAGGCAAATAATCCATCGTATAATAATGAAGTTCACCGATCGCACCGGCTTCGTAGATCGTCACCAAATGGGGGTGATGGATTTGTCGGAGCGCATTGATCTCTCGACGAAATCGCTCTCGCGCAAAATCGGTTTCACCGGGCTGTGAGTTGAGGATTTTTAAGGCTCGCACTTCACCTTGTGTGAGATCTTCCACAAGATAGACAAAGCCCATACCGCCCTGCCCCACCTGCTCGATGATACGATAGCGGTGTGCTAGCATCATACCTTTCGTCAGCATTCCAGGTTGCAGCAACCTCTTTCTCTGCTCCTGAAACTGGGAGATCATCGCACGTAGCTTCATATTGAGGATGGAAGGGTTAACGGGCTTTGTGATGAAGTCGTTTGCTCCCAACTGATAGGCTTTCACGATGTCTTCTTCATCTTCGCTCGACGACAAGAAAATCATAGGAACATCTTCATAACCGGGGATGTCGCGCAGTTTTTGAAAGACCTGGAAACCGTCCAATCCCTTCATGATGAGATCCAAGATAATAAGATCAGGCTGAACCTGAACAGCCTGTTTTAGCATCTCCTCACCGGTCGCAAAGACTTGACAGATAAAATAACTCTGAGCCAGTTTGTGCTGGAGATCTCTCGCCTGAAATTCATCATCTTCGAGAACCCACACTGTCCCCGAAAAAGAAGACTCGCCCAAATCCAATGGAACCTCAGGCAGCATGGTCGGTGTAAAGAGTTCAGAATAAGAAGGCCCGGGAAGATCGTCACCACTTAGATACTTTTCATCCGGAACGGAAGGGGCCTCAAAAGAAGCCTGTGCCTCCTCTCTCTCTCTGGAAACGGTTCTCTGTTTATAAGCTTCTCGCAAGGTGTTTTGAAGTTCGTCTATTTCTTGGGAGACCTCATCCAACGGCAAAGAACGACTCCCCACTTCCTGGTCTAACAACCACTGTAGAGTTCTCTCCACCGTTTTTGCATGGCGACTGATCTCCTGAAATCCAAACATCGAACCACTACCTGATAAATCGTGGCAATGGCGATGCAGTGTAGAAAGCATTCCAGGGCTTCCTGTCTCTCGAAAGGTATGCCACAGCCCTTGTAATGTCTCCAACTTATCCGAAAGAGACTCAATGTACTGCTCTTTCAACGCTCTCTGTCGCTCACTGGAAGCGAGGAAGGCTTTCAACTCCTTGGAGTCCTCTAACCGAGCAGACTTCTCCATGTCAGCCGTATCAACGAGAGACCACGAACTCCAACGAGATTTGTCATTTTTTGGCTTCATGACTTACCAGCCCACTACCGAAACATACACACATGGAACACCGGGAAGACATCATACCACTTCAAGAGAAAGATGTAAGCAAGATCGAGCCCGCTTCTTTTTGTAAGAATGGAGAAAAGCAATTCAACCTGTTGATTACTCACACGGAAGTCTCGACCAAAACTTGAGATCTTTATCCGATGTCTCAAGTCATGATGGAAGTGAATCCCAGAAGTGACACAATTTCTGTCGAGCAGAGAATGATTCTCTCCCAAAGCGATTTCATTTTGGGTATACTGTGAGTTCACAAGTAAGGACGTCTGGTTTTGTGGTGACGACCTTAAAGAAAGTAGACAGTACAATGGATAAACCCAAACCTCCCACTCCACCAGCATCAACAATGGATGGTTTTTATTATGTCTCTCAGGACAACTACCACATTGTAAACCTGAACAAGCCATCCCCCAACAACCCAGAGAAGTACCTGTATTCCGACAGCGCAACCTCTTGTATCATCATGATTATACAAGGCAAAGACAAGAACGACAATCCAATCGTAGCCTTGTCACACCTGGGACACTCTGTGCGATTCTTACAGTTTTTCAAGGTGGTGGAGCAGCACTTTGTAGGCCCTGTGTCAGTGTATGCACAAGGAGCCAACCCTCCCTGGCCTTCCTTTCAGCATGGCAGAGAGAGCAATGCCTCTCTTCAAAATGCACAGACCGTGATGTGTTGGGTCCAACAAAACACACGAGCCCCAGATGCAAAAGAGCAACGTTGGTATATCAACCAATGTACCTTGTCATTGGGACAGGGAATCCCACACCATAACAACCAGGATTGCTATGGGATCGATCTAACAACCCTGACGGTCAGCAACCAGCGATTTAAACTGAGTCACAAACAAAGAGATCCCACAGATGGTTTGCAGACGTTGTATTGTATTTTTGGCCTCGAAGTGGACCCACCCATCGAGCTGCTCCAGACAGGCACACCCTTCACTCCAAGCCAAACAGAACGACTTGTCGAAAAAGCCAAAGAGTGTCTATGGACAAACCTTCTTATGATGGATCCCGAAGATATCCTCTCACAGCTCTCCTCAACTCCAGAATATGAGGTGCCCTGGTTCGTAGAAACACTGAAACAATCAGCCCACTATGTAAAAAACTACTCAGAACAAAAAGCAGAAGGTGTGAAG
>JALTMC010000272.1 GCA_027005175.1 Myxococcales bacterium | reverse complement strand
CGTTAACGATGGCAGCGACGGAAAAGCTGCTGTTGTGCGGTTTCAAGGAAAAGATGAATCACTTGCCTTGCTGATCGCTTATATCAAAGCCTTTGCTCCGTCCATGGCCCAGGATGCAGGGGAATTGAACTTCAAAGTGGTCACGGAGTATCGATTGGAGCCCAAAAGCCACAGCCTGGAGATCAGAGTAAGTCTGACAAACACAGGCTCACGCTACAAAGATATCACCTTCTCCGAGATCGCCTTTTTCATGGGTGATGGTCTCACCAACTACTTCCCGAACAAGGGAGATCGAAATGGGAGAAGCGCGCTCGGAGACTGGCCATACCACGGTTTCGCCTCTCCTCGTGTCGGGTATGTTGTTTTTCCAGAAGCAGGTGGTTTGTTTCAATCCTTGGTAAAGTACAAAACTGTGCTGGTTGGACTCCAAAAGTCCTTTACCTTGGAAAAGAACGCAAGCAAAACACTTGTATGGTATGTCGCTGTAGGCAAAGACCTCGCTGCAGCCCAGGCAGCCTACCGACGGAAGCAACCCAAGTATACTTTTGGGACAGTGCGAGGGCGAGTCCTCGATCCCGACAGCAAAAAACCGCTGGCAGGTATGGTTGTCTATATCGAACAAACCCAATCGGACGGGAAGACAGCATATATAGGCCAAGCTGTTAGCCAGGACGATGGTACCTATTCTGCCGAGCTACCACCGGGAAATTATACGCTCCGCATCGCTCGACACCAGGAGTGGGGGAAGTCCACAAAGGTCACACTCAAAAAGAAAGAAAAGAAAACTCTTGATATTACCGCACCGCCCAATGGAAAACTCTCTGTGACCATCACCCGAGACGATGGGAAAACGCCCCTACCCGCCAAGATCTCTATCGTTCCCATGGATAAGCGTGGCGCAAGTATCCCCTATAGCTACGGCAAGCGGAGCTATGCGGGTGGTGCTGTGTTTCAATCCTATCCACACACTGGAAAGGCCACTATTTCTCTCAAACCAGGACGCTATCGTGTCACAATTACACGTGGTTTTTTCTATGGTCAACATCAGGAAGAAATCACGGTTAAAGCCAATGAAACAGCAACGATCACAGCATCTCTCAAACAGGAAATTGAAACCAAGACGTACTTGAGCGGAGACTTCCATGTACATGCTCACGGGAGCCCCGACAGCCAGGACTCAAACCAGGCAAAAGTCTCAGCCATGGCGGCGGAGGGTATGGAGCTTGCGGTCTCTACAGACCACGAGTTCGTGACAGACTACCAACCCACGGTCAATGCCATGGGATTACAGAAGCACCTCCGCGCTATCATCGGGGAAGAAGTTACGACAAACTTCGGGCATTTCAACGCCTACCCTATTTTGTTCCGCCCCGAACTTGTCAACAACGGCGCCTTCCAGTGGTATAAGTTGCTGGCTCCAGCGATGTTTAACCTCATTTACAAAGAAGCACCAAATACGATTATCCAGCTCAATCATCCTCGCGGTGCAGCGGCAGGCTCCTATCTATCCTATGTTGGCTACAACAACAAAACAGGCAAAGCAGAACGCAAACCCAAAGAGTGGTCCTGGAATTTTCAAGCCGTCGAAGTCGTCAATGGCAATGGATTCACAAGTGCTCTCAAAAGCACACTTCCCGATTGGTACAGTATGCTCAACCGAGGCCGCCGCATCACTGCCATGGGCAACTCAGACAGCCACAACATGTATACCAGTGAAGTCGGCTACCCTCGCAGTCTGGTTCAGTTGGGCAACAATGATCCACAAAAACTCACCCTCAAAGGTCTGTCACAAGCACTCAAACAACAGCGCGTCGTGGTCTCCGGTGGAGCGATGATAAAATTTAAGGCCAGCACAACTGGAGAGACCTCAACCGCCGTCAGCCTGGGAGACTTACTCACACTCACAGACACGGGCAAGCTCTTCCTACACATCAAAGTAGAAGCACACCCCACCGTTCACCTAGACAAGCTACAAATCATCAAAAATGGCAAGGTGCTCCAGGAGAAAAAACTCAGCGCTGTCACACTCACCCGCTTTGATCAAACGATCGAACTCTCTCCCACCAAAGATAGCTGGTACATCGTCATGGTCAGCGGAAAAAAACCCCTGGGTTCTGTCTCGCCAGGCAGCAGACCCTTCGCCTTTACCAATCCCATCTTTGTGGATACCAACAAAAACAAAAAATTCGACCCTCCTATCCAATAACTGCTCACAACAGAACCATCACAACCACTTCGTCAGTCCTTGCTCTTTCCTCATGTATATGTCAATAATTCCCACAACGAAGCTACCCCAAAAAACGCTACGGCATAGCTAGTATCTAAGAGAAGAGGCAGCCACAGCAATGGCAAGGTTTGCTCCATGGAAGAGGAGAGGACAGTCAACTCCCCTCACCCCATCCGCTTGATTCAGCCTACGGCTTCACCCCTGTGGGGTAGCCTACGCAGTCACGCTTCGCGGTCACTGTAGATTCTGGAGGGGATTTCCACGCCCACAACATAGGAGTTTTTTTCTGATGACAAATCGGAAAGTGCTTGTCATATTTCTAAGCATCTTCTTTCTCTGCGGTTGTAAAAAAAAATCCCCGGCAAGGATGGGTGTAACAGGACCGATTCGAGCGTTACCAGAGAAGACCCAGAAAAGGATTGTGCTCCGAAAGAAAAACAAATACACCATCGGTGTGTTGTACTGGTCGATGAATATCCCAGGCCAGGTTGCTATGCGAAAAGGCTTGGAACAACAAGCTGCTCTTCTCAATCGGAAAAAAGAGAAACATCCAAAGCTTGAACTCATAAAATATGTCGCGGGTGACGGAACAAAAGGTATGGAGCGACAGATCCGACAGATGTACAGCCTGATGGAGAAGAAAGTGGATCTGATTCTTGTCCAGCCTACCGATATCGCAGCCCTAAGTAAGCCCCTCCAAAAAGCCAACAAGGCGGGAATTCCGGTAGTTGCCTACGATCAGTACATTATTGGAGGAGAGCTTGCATCCTATATCACTTCCAATAACTACCAAGCGGGCTACCTTGATGGAGAGTATATCGCTTCGAAGTTTGAGAACAAAAGAGAGATAAAGATCATCCTTGTCGAATACCCACATGTCTCCTCGACAGTACGTAGAGTTGATGGTTTTCTGGATGCTTTGCGTCAGGGAGGGCAGAGGTATAAAATTATGAAGAGCTATAACGCAGTAGAACCAAAGAGAGGAAGACTTGTAGCAAAACAAATCCTCAAAGAGTTTCCCAAAAAAAGCTCCATTGATGTTATCTTCACAGTGAATGATGGTGGAGGGCTGCCCATCGTAAGAGCCCTCACCAAGGCAGGGAGGAAGGAAATCAAGATAGCCACCATTGATGGAGACCCTGAATCGATAGAGATCATTCGCAAAAAGGGGATCATAGCCATTGACTCTGCTCAGTTTTGTGGTCTCATGGGTGCAGTCGCTCTCAGCACAGCTTATCAGATACTGCGCGGACAAAAGGTTCCAGCACGAAAACTTGTTCCTGTTTTTCCGATCACACTTGAAACCGTTGCGAGGTACAAAGGCTGGATGGGTCCTTTCCCAAAAAGATTCAAGAAAAGCTGGAAAAGCCCAAATCCATTTTGGGAGGCAAAGATCAAAGGCGCACAACGTGTAAAAAGATAGCTCGAATGAAAGATCGCGATTTGCATACTGAAGTGGATACCACACCAAGACTATTAAACATCGATCGAAACATCGCTTTTGGATTTAGTGCATTAATACTAGCGATGATGGTCATCGTTCTGTTTATGGGAATGTTCTACTACCAAAGAATCACTGAAAGGAATGAAAAACAGCTTCAAAAGATGATCACAGAGGTCCTTGTCGATGCGATCAAAAGAATAAGTTTTTCAGGAAAATACCACGCCCGCCTATTGGTAGAGCAAGTTGCACAATCTCAACCACGCATCTCCTACATTCTGATCACAACCCCCACTGGAAAGATCATTGCACACAGCGACCACTCTATGAATGGCACGATGGTCAGCACAAAAATGTTAAAACTCATCACGAAAGTATTACGCGAGAAAAGAGCGGTCATTCGCTCTGGTTCCTTCCAAGGGAGAGCCGTGAATCAAGTCGCGATGCACTACCACTCAGGATATCAGAATCGAATGAATGGTGCCATTGTGGTTGGGATTGCAAGTGAAGTCACTCAGTCCACTCTTATGAGCACTTGGTATATTCTTGGTACGCTTGTGTTGTTGCTATCACTCATTTCGCTGATTATAACTTACTTTCTTGGGAAATACTTTGCAGGGCCTGTGAAAAGCATGGCTTTCCAATTAAAAGGCATCCTTGCTCACACCCCACAATTGCTCTGTATTTCCGATCGCAACGCAGGAAAGACAGCCTCCAGTTTATCGTTTGAAGCCCTATCCCTCCAGCCTCCACATATACTGTCATCCGAGCTTTCAGAGGTATTTGAGCATGACCAACCCGTCACACGAGAGATCACCAGAGAGATTCAAAATGTAGAGCGAACTTTTATGGCCACAAGTTTTCCCATCTTGCAAGACGCCAAAGGAGAAACTCAATTAGCATGTAGCATGGCCTTAGATATTACAGATCGCAAACAAGCGGAAAGATTACTGAGAAAAAGTGAAACAAACCTACAGATCACCCTTGACTCGATTGGTGATGCGGTCATTGCAACCGACTCGATCGGCCGCATATACCAGATGAATCCCGCAGCAGAACAGCTCACAGGCTGGCTCGCAGATGACGCAATGGGAGCAGAACTCGAAGATGTACTGCAGATCGTAGACATCAAGACTCACCAGAAACTTCCGAGTCTCGTATCGAAAGTGTTGAAAGCGGTCAATCCGATATCACTTGGAGATCAGCTCCTGCTGACCGCAAAGGATACGACAAAGCGACAGATCGCGAGCAAAGCCTCTCCTGTCCGTGACGCAGAAAACAACATTGTTGGTGTGGTTCTTGTTTTCAGAGATGTAACAGAAGAATACGCTTTGCAAGAACAGCTTCGTCAGGCGCAAAAGATGGAGGCGATCGGTCAGCTTGCGGGCGGGGTCGCCCATGATTTCAACAACCTCCTGACCGCAATCATGGGCAATGCAGAGCTTCTGGAATTTGAGGCCGTGCCAGAGTCAGCACGCAAGGACGCAATCCAGTCCATTGTTGATGCAAGCTCTCGCGCCGCCGATCTAACACAACAACTTCTGACATTTTCACGAAAAGAAAAACAACAGTCCGTCTCTGTTGATATCAACAAAATTATTTCTCAAGGAGTCGTTCGACTCCTGGCAAGAAGCATCGACAAACGAATCAAGATCGTACAAGAACTCCACGCATCCAAGGGAGTTGTACAAGGTGCTCCAACGGATATCCAAAATGCCATACTGAACCTGGGAGTCAATGCAAGAGACGCAATGCCGAAAGGGGGCACACTCAAGTTCTGCACCCGCAATGTTACATTGGATGAGGGGTATAACACAGAGTTTTCTAGCGAAGTTTTCTCTGGCGAATATATCGAGATCACAGTCTCAGACACAGGCATAGGCATGACTCCAGAAGTTCAAAAACATATCTTTGAACCCTTTTATACAACAAAGCCCGTTGGCAAAGGTACAGGGCTTGGGTTGGCAGGTGTTTTTGGCTGCGTTCGAAGTCACCATGGCTTGATTCACGTCCAAAGTGAACCCGACAGGGGAAGTACATTTAAAATACTTCTACCCGTCTCAAAATCCATAGCCTCCGTCTCAGAGGAAAAAGAGATGTCCTCTCCACAACAAGGAACAGGCAACATCCTTGTGATCGATGACGATGCAACCATCCGCCTCCTTTTAACTCGCAGCCTACAAAACTTGGGTTATACTGTTTTCACTTGCATTGATGGTCTAGAGGCAGCCGAGTATTACAGAAAGCACCACCGCAACAT
>JALTMC010000271.1:1027-5931 GCA_027005175.1 Myxococcales bacterium | reverse complement strand
GTGAAGTTGTTGTTGGATGTTGAGGCTCAGGCTCGTCTCAATAGTAAACACAAATCAAGTCTGTCTCACAAGTCGAAAACCCAGGCTGGGGCGTCGGGTGTTGGAAGGGGCGAACTGTCGTCTTGAAAGCTCCGAGTGCCGGGGAGGTTGGTTCCATGAACCACCTCTCACCATCCATTTAAAAGGTAACTGATGCTGTCGAAGTCAATGAAATAACTGTTCTCGTAACTTCATCGCAATCCCCTACAAATTCTCTTCCAACCCATACCATTCTTCGTTTAGGATGGAAGACTGAAAAAACCGGTGTCTCCGGTGTCTTCGGTAGACCCGGAAACATCGGCAGATCCTTCCAGCCCATATCCTCCTCCGTTTAGGAGGGAAGCGGGTCTGTTGAGTCTTTGGGGAGAGAGTAGGTGACTTTGGGGATGTCGTTGGATGGTCCCATCACCTCTTTGACAAGATCACCCGGCAAGGCACAAGCGGCTGCCCCCAAGCCAGATAACATGACTCCAGGAATCCCATGGCCTGCTCGTGTGCTCGCTCCACACAAATAGAAATTTTTGATCTCTGTGCGAGTGTCTGGACGCCTGATGAAGAACTGTGATGGTGTGAGAGCTAGGCCATAGGAGGTGCCTTCTGTTGCGTTGGTGTATCTTCGGTGTGTTAATGGTGTGCAAGCTTCTCTATAGTCGATCTGCTCGCGAAGGTTGGGGAATACCACCTCTGCTTGTGTAAGCATTTGCTCGGTCATCTCTGCTTTGGCTGCGAGATAGGAGTCATTTTTTCGGTATTGACCAGAGAGGAACTGCTCCTCACTCACTCCCCATGAGGAAGGAGAAGAGGGAGCGACTGTCATTAGCTGAACATTGATGATCCCCTCAGGAGCTAACTTCTCCTGCTCCGGGTCTTTGACGGAGGCTACGGTGATGCAGGTCCATGGCTTCTTGTATCTTTTACCTTTTCGAACGCTTTCGTACAGGGGCTCCACGTCGTATTCGGGAAATACCACATAGTTTGACCGTGGCAACTCTTCCTTGGGAACCTCTGAGCGAAGCCCGAGATAGACAACACCCAACGCAGGAGACATCTCATACGCTTCCGTTTTGCGCCTCGAACGCTTTTTGATATCTTTGGGAGCCAGCAATTCCAACATCGTATGTTTGATGTCTGCGTTGGATACCACAATGGGGGCATGAATCGTTCGGGTACCTAGATGTCTGTTCTGTATCTCTACTCCCACCGCGCTTCCGTTTTTTACGAGGATCTTGTTGACTGTGGTTCGCAGCAGTATCTTGCCACCTTGTTGCTCCACAACATCCGCCAGCTTGTCCGATATAATTTGACCTCCACCTTTGGGGTAGCAGGGTCCCTGCATATAGTGCATCGTCCCCATGATGTGGACCATCGCAGCGACACGGCTGGGAGGCTGGGTGTAAATGATTTGATTGCCACCAAAGACCGCACGTAGCTTTGGATCTTGCGTACAAGTATCGAGAAAGGTGTTGAGGGTTGACATCAGATAACGCACCGCGAGCCTACTTTTCCAGGCTGTCTTGGCAGCCTTCCACCAAGGTTGGTTGGGGAGCTGTGTTAGCTGCCATGCCTCTCTAAGCATTTTGATGTAGCGGTCAATACCGCGAGCTTCTTTGGGGAACAAGTCAACCAAACGATCGCGATATACTTCAAGGTTGTTGGATACTGGAAAGTCAAAATCTGGGAATTTGAGGATGTCAAAGGCATCGTGGTCCATGTCAATGAATTCGATGTCATTGATGTTTGCGGCCCGGAGTATCCGAGGGATGACGCCGTTGGGGCCGCAGTCTCCGATGTAATGAACACCCACATCAAACTCGTAGCCAGGGCGTCGAAAGGTGGTTGCATTTCCTCCCGCAACATAGTGTCTGTCGCACACCAGGACCTTCTTCCCTCGACTTGCCAGCAAAGCCGCAGTGGTTAAACCACCTGTCCCTGCTCCCACCACGATGACATCAAACGCATCTTGCTCCAATTTCCTAAAACGATCTGACATCTCTTTTTCTGCCTTCTCTTTTTTCGTGGAAACAACAACGTCTCGTCCTAGTCTTACCATATTTTTCGGCTATCATTCTTCGGTGGAGTTATGTTGTTCGACAGAGTCTTTCTCGTAGGGTGCTACTGTGAGTGTGAGTTGTTTTGCGTGTATTACCTTCACAAGTGTACCCTTTGTTATTGTTTGTGGTGAGTCTGTTATGGCCTTCCATCGCTCTCCTCGGACCCAGATGATGCCCTCGGGTTGTAACTCTTGTCTCACCGTGCCGACCATGCCGATCATCTTTTCAATCCCTGTTTTTGTGCCCTCCGTACGAAATGCATGGACCAGGATTGGATAGAGTGCCGCGTCTTTGATAACCCATGCACCCAAGATCAGAAATGCAGTGGATAATGTGACGCGCTCAAAGTAATACAGTGAGCCTCCCACCAGAGCTGCCAACACGATCCCTGGGATCTGAAACAACCAATAACGAATATGATGATTCATTAGAAAAAAACTCTTATGTTGTGGGCGTGGAAACCTCCTCCCGATCGCGGGTCCGGCAGAATCTACAGGACGAAGTCCGGATGGGGTGGGGGTCGTTGAGTGTTATCTCGGAATGTCTACTCTTATAAGCCTCTGACTGAAGTTCGGGGGCATTGACCTCGGACTCTCTTGGCGCTGGATTGTAACAAACTTTTCCAGAGTGTGCTTACTCGTTATAATGATGGTTCTTTTTACTCGGTTTCTTCATGATGGAGTTTTTTATGAATCAGGGTTTGGGATTGGGTTGGCTCTGTTGTTTGATCGTTCTGTGGGGTGGATATGCTGAAGCTCTTCCTTTGAAGAAGCCATCGGGTCCACCGGGCTGGCTTGTGAAGTTGGCCAAGAGCCGCAAGTTTAAACCATGTGCAAAGCCAGCACCCCAAGGGATGGTTTGTATTCCCGGCGGTATTTATGTTCGTGGTAGCTTTCGAAATGCTCAGCACTGGTGGTGGCGGATGAGAGCCGAATCACCTCGTCACTACGTGATCTTGGATACATTTTATATCGATAAGTTTGAAGTCACACATGCCCAGTATCGAGCTTGTTTGAAAGCGGGAGCTTGCAAACCGTCTCGATTAAATTGCAAACGCCGTGCTTGGAAGAGATTTTGTGGACCCGAACAAGCGTTTGTATCCTCAACATGGTGGATGGCCAGGGATTATTGCAAATGGGCAGGAAAGCGTTTGTTGTCTGAGGCGGAGTGGGAGGCGGCAGCCCGAGGACCCAAAGGCAACACCTATCCTTGGGGGAACCAACCTCCGACATGCCGCTATGCAAACTACAGACTCTTCCCGAAGAACAAAGGATTTCCTCGTCCACAACGCAAGATGAAATTTTGTCCTCCTCCACGGTACAAGAATAAGAAGTTTGTAAGGATACGTCGTGATGAGATCTGGCGTGTGGGTTTGACCATCCCCAACCCCTTTGGGATCTATGATATGGCGGGCAATGGTTATGAATGGGTAAATGATTTCTACGATCCCAATGCTTATGCCGCCTGTTCCAAGTTGAAAAAAAAGGGCTGTCAGCGTATTAATCCCCGTGGACCCTGTGCTGGCAAAGGAAAGCGTTGTGTCGAGTTTCAAAAGTATCGTTGGAAGTGGAAGCGCGTCAGGGTCCGTGCTTGGCGAACCTATCGCTCCGGCAAACGACGTCGGGTGTGGAAAAGGCGATGGGTTCGTACAAAGGTCAAACTGAGGCGAGCCAAGAGGGTGACTTACCGATGGAGGATTCTGAAGGGAGGCTCGTGGTGGTGGTACGCCGACCGATTGCGTTCGGCCTATCGACGAGGCAATCGTCCCAGCACTGGTATTCATCGACTGAGCATTCGATGTGGTAGCTCAGGACCCCACCTCAAACAACCACCCACATACGTACCTTTTCCCAAACGATAAGTTTCTCTTTTCTTTGACTTCCTGTCTCTCCCTGCTTGACGTTTAAGGCTTTTTGCATACTATACTGTCACGTGTGATGCACTGCGATTTTCAGGTGCCTGGATTGGATGTCGTTTATCTACTCGAACTTATTCAGTATTTGTCGATGTCTTTTGCTGCTTTTACCTGAGAGTCCTCTGTACCATTCGAGCAGCATGTACCTCTTGCTTATGGATTGATATCATGGCATTTCTTGATCGTGTTCTAGACACTCCCTCCTACGGTTGGAAAGACGAAAATGGTGAGCTCGTAAAGCCCACCCCAAAACAACTTTGGGGCGAGATGTTCTCTCGCATTAATATCTTCAAAACCCGCAAAAACTGGCTGGCTTTGACCAACTGGGTTTGGACGCTCCTGTTGGCTCCTTTTACTGCCACTTTTTTGGTTTGCGCCTACCTTGGCTATTTTAGTTGGTGGCTTGTGATTCCTGGCTTCTTCTACAGCATGGCCGGGATGGGAACACACGGCACCATATGGTACCATCGCTATTGTACCCACAAAGCCTTTAAGTTCAGTCATCCCATTTGGCGCTTCATCACTCGCAACCTCGTAGTTAAGGTCGTTCCAGAGGAGATCTATGTGGTTTCTCACCATGTTCATCACGCCATTCCTGATCTTCCAGGCGATCCGTACAACACCTTGGCTGGCGGCTTATACTGCTTCTTGGCCGATACCAATCATCAACCGATCAATAAAAATCTGAGTGAAAAAGATTATCTTCGTGTCGCTGCTTTATTGAAACATACAGGAGTGAAAGCCAACACATATGAGCAGTATCTCAAGTGGGGAACCATCGCACACCCGCTTCGAACCTATGTTCACTGGGCTCTTAACTGGGGGTTCTGGTTTGGTGTCTTCTATCTCATCGGTGGCTTGGGCCTCGCTTTTGCCCTGTTTGGTGGTGCCTGTATTTG
>JALTMC010000271.1:0-1017 GCA_027005175.1 Myxococcales bacterium | reverse complement strand
TTTGGGCCGTTGGTATCCGAACCTTCAACTACGAAGGTCATGGGAAAGGGAAAGACTTACGAGTCGATGGCATCGATTTCAACCGTCGTGACTTGTCTGTGAATCATCTCTGGCCTGGCTATATCGCTGGAGAGTGGCACAACAATCACCACTTGTACCCCAACAGCGCACGCAACGACTTTCTTCCCTACCAGTTCGATGGAGCTTGGGCCTATATTTGGCTTCTCCATAAAATAGGGGGAATCAGCTCGTACCGAGATGCCAAACCAAACTTCCTTGCGAAGTACCTCACTCCCTACAAACAGGGAAAACTGAAAGAAGCCTTGGAGACCAGCGTGGTTGATTATGATCTGGGAGAAGATGAGCTGGTAGGAGATACCCCAGAATCACAATCGTCTGACCCTGATGATGTAACATCGTTGCCCGTCACACAAACACCTACCGAGACCTCCAGCCAACAATCTGCTGCCTAACCTCTGCTAACCTCTTCCATCATTCTTTTCTCTGTAATTGCTCCATCTCAATCCTATTTCTGGCGTGCAACTAGCTAAAGTTGAAACTGTTCTTTTTTGGCCTACTCTGCTGAATATGGGACTCGTCCATTGATAATATCAACGATTGATACGAGCAGTGGGTTATGAGGGAGCTCTACACGTGTGAACGGTGTTCTCTTTTTGATGTCTTTGCCCGACACTATAATCGATTCGAAAGGTGAATGGGTGTTGGTTATAAGTGTATGATTTTGTAGTTCTTTTTATGTATGTTGTGTGAGTGGAAACCTGATTTTACTTGTGCCGCGAGTGCTTGAGTCCCGATGTCAAGAATGCTATATTGCACGGACGAAGGAGAATGTGCGAAATGAGCGAGACAGTCAAGAGTAAGAGTCCATTTTTCAGACTTGATTTGTAGTGGGGTAGAGCAAGGAAGTAAAGCAAAACGTTGGAATGTTGGTCATAAGAAAGCGAAACCTCTACGAACACGTCACACTCAAAAATTGACGTTCTCCCCCTACAGATG
>JALTMC010000270.1 GCA_027005175.1 Myxococcales bacterium | reverse complement strand
TTGGCAGCCACAGAATAGAAGTACGGTTTTCCTTCTGTACCTGTCGTTACAGGTTTACTGCTGAACGTTGGTGGCTTATTCACAACTGTTCCAGGGCCAGCCCAGGCTGGCTTTCCTAGATTGGTCTGTGGGGTTGCAAAGGCATAGCTCTTATTCGTATAGTCTCCGTTGGGATGGTAGACATACACATACCCATTGCCTGAACGTTGCCCAAAGAATTCATTGTTTGCGTCGATATAAGATGCTTGGTGATAGCCTGAGATGCTGCGCAAGAGTACGCCAGTGGGAGAGTAGCGATAGGTGAGGTTTGTGTTGACGCAACTGGTCCAAATAAAGCCAGCATCATCTACAGAGACACCGTTCATATAATAGCTTGGTGTATTGAAATAAGTGGGGGTGGAAGATGTTCGTTTGATTCGACCTATCTGTGCTCCACTTCTTCGGTACCACATGGAGAAGAGGATGTCTCCGGTGGTGGGATCTTCGGCGATGCTAGAGACCGGGCGAGTGACTTGCCAACGACGGACAATGTTGCCAGAGTTGTTGAGTTGGATGACATAGCCCGTTGTTCCCGTCCAGGTTCCGACCCAGATGTCACCTTTTTTGGCAACAATGACAGAGGCGGGTGCTTTGATTCCGCTCAGTCGGAAGCGATTGAGCGCAGAACCATCGGCTTTAATCTTTACAATGCTGTCCGAGCCATACTCTGTCACCCAGGCATTTCCAGCAGAGTCGAGAGCGATGCCCCAAGGGGAAGCCAGCCCTGTTTTGGTGAAGCGAATGACCCCGTCGGGATTAAGTTTTGAGACAGAGCCCGAGTAATTGACGACCCAGGCGTCGCCTGTTCGTGGGTCGATCGCCACGGAGCGAGGATCTGTTCCTCCTGTACTGTACTCTCCAATGGTTTTGCCTGTGGCGACTTCTCTCTTGCGTACTTTGTTTCCGCTGATCACTCCCCACATCACCTTGGGCTTAACGCGAGTTCCAGCGGATACCGATATATTAAAACTCTGTACGGCGGTTCGGCCTGTGGCATCTTTGGCTTGGAGTTCTACGGTGTGAGTTCCACGGCGTCCAAAGGGTGGGATCCATATCACCTTTCCGGTGTCGGGGTTGACCCACATCCCAGAAGGGCTGCGCAGCAAGGAGAACGTCACTTTGTGTCCCTCTGGATCTTTGGCACTGGCTTGGTAGAAATAGGGGCGACCTTCGGTGCCGATTGTTATAGGCGTTGAGGTGAATTTGGGTGGCTCATTCTTCTGGGTCCCAGGGCCGAAAAAGATGGCAGAGTTATTGTTGCTATTGCTGGTCGAAAATCCATATGTGCGCTGTGTGTAGACTCCCGCAGAGTCGTAAACATCGACATTGCCATTGTTGCCACGGATAGCCAGCAACTCATTGTTGCGATCGATAGCGGAGTAATAACCCCAGCCACTCCATTCTTTGAGTTTGTGTCCTTCGGGTGAGTAACGGTAGGTGCGTCCGGTATTGTAGATACTGAGGTAGATGAATCCTGCCCCATCGATAGCGAGACCACCAACGTAGTGGTGGGGGAGGGGTACATAGCTGATTGTCCCCGTTTTTTTGGAGATCCGGCCATAGAGATTCGAACCTGTTCGATACCACATGGAGAAGAGCAGATCGCCGGATTGGGGATCGGAAGCGATCGACATCACGGGTCGTGGGGTACTCCAACTTCGAAGAACGGTTCCATTTTTGTCGCAACGAACAATATTTCCATTGGACGAGTGAGAGGCACCGATCCAGATGTCTCCTGCGCTGTCGAGCGTCACCACACGCAATTCGGTGATCCCCGAGATATTGCGGAAGCTGACGGAGGAGCCATTCTCTGCGATACGAGCCAAGGAAGAAGCTCCATATTGTGCAACCCAAGCTACACCCGAGGAGTTGATCGCGATGCCCCACGGGTTTTTTAGGCCCTTCTTGGTAAACAGAAGTTTGCCGTCTGGATCGAGCTTGGTGACCGAACCAGAGGTATAGTTGGTAATCCAGATATTTCCGTTGCGTTGGTCTACAGCGATAGAGCGAGCACCTGTGCCGCCCGTGCTATATTCCCCAAGGAGCTTACCTTTGTAGTCGAGCTTCCGTATGCGGTCAGAGGAGATCACACCCCACAACACTGCAAAATCTTTGCGTGTACCTTTTGCGACTTGAAGTGTATAGGTTTGTCGTGTGTTGGTTCCGTTGGTGTCGCTTGCTTGGACCTCTACGATATGACTGCCGCTGCGACCGAATGGGGGGATCCAGTGGATCTTTCCACCTTTGGGACTGATCCACATCCCCGGTGGACTTCGCACCAGTGAATACTCTACCGCATGACCTTCGGGGTCAGAGGCTTTGACTTGGTAGAAATAGGGCTTCCCTTCTGTTGCGCTTGTGACCGGCTTGGAGGCAAACACAGGAGCGGCGTTGGGAGTTCCCGGACCCGTGATCTGGTGGGAGCGATTGCTCTCATTGGCTTTTCCGAAAGTATAGGTTCGGGTTGTTACACCTTCCGGATTAATTACCTTGATATTCCCACTCGCGTTGAGCAAAAATTCGTTGTTGTTGTTCACAAAACCCTGGTATCCCCAACCAAACGAGTAGGTGTTGAGTAGGATATTTGTGGGGGAAAAGCGGTAGGTTCGACCTGTGTTATAGACACTGAGCCATACAAATCCTGCGGTGTCTACGGCAAGTGCGCCACCGTAGTGATGGGGGGTGGTGAAATAGGATACCGTTCCCTTCTTCTTGTTGATCCGCGCCACTTTGTTGGAGCCTGTTCGATACCAAAGGCTTGCCAAGACATCTCCTGAGATGGGGTCCTCTGCGAGATCCTGTACCGGCCTACCCACTTGCCAAAAGCGCAAGACCTGACCGGAGGAGGAGAGTCGGACAACAGCCCCCGTGCTTCCTGAGCCCGTACCTACCCAAAACTCTCCACTGCGAGAGCGAATGATGGTATTGGGTCCAGTGAGACCGCTGATATTAAACCTGTCCTCTTTGGAGCCATTGGCTGTGATGCGGGTTACGGTGGAGCTTCCATTTTCTGTGACCCAGGCACTGCCTGTGTCATCCAAGACAATCCCCATAGGCTTGGAGTACTTCGATTTTGTAAATAAGATCAGTCCATTCTTGCTCAGCTTGGAGACAGTTCCCGAGTCATAGTTTGTTGCCCACACTTCACCGGAAGTCGGATTCACCGCTACACTGATGGTATTTTTTCCACCGGCGCTATAAGTGCCGATTGTTTTTCCCGCGTAGTCTTGCTTTGCGATTCGGCCGTTGGCTCTGTCCACAACACCCCAGATCACATCCCATTTCTTGTAGGTTCCAGAGGACACTTGAATGTTGAAGGTCTGGTTGGCGGAGATCCCCCCTCCGTCCGTGGCCTTGACTTCCACGGTGTGAGTCCCACTGCGACCAAACGCCGGAATCCAGTGGAGCTTTCCTGTTGTTGGATTGACCCACATCCCCTGGGGGGAACGCACGAGAGAATAGGTGACTGGCAGACCTTCGGGATCATTGGCTTGAACAGTATGGAAGTAGGGGACTCCCTCTGTCGCTTTTGTCAGTGGAGTGCTTGAAAATACAGGTGGCTGGTTGGAGCTTTTTCCCGGCCCCCACTGGATATCCCCTCGGTTGTTTTGGTTGGAAGCTGGGAAAGAAAAGATCTTGTTTGTCTTGACTCCAGCCGAGTTGAAGATCTGGATCGTCCCTCCAACATTGAGGTGAAACTCTTGATTGGTATCCATTCGACCAAAGTACGAGGTTCCAATCGAGAAACTCGATGCTATCTTGCCGGTAGGGGCAAAGCGATAGAGCTTTCCTGTATTGTATACATGCAGCCAGATAAATCCTGCTGTGTCCACGCCAATGGCGCCACCGTAATGATGAGGTGTGGTGAGGTAAGCGACCTTGGTTTGTGACTTTGTGATTCGGGCGAAGCTATTGGAACCGGAACGATACCAAAGAGAAACAACCAGTGTCTTATCGATAGGGTCGATGGCCATGTCCTGGACAGGGCGATTGATCGACCAGTTTTGCTGAAAAAAACCGGAGGAGTTCAACAACACAATCCATCCGGTGGCTCCTGAAGATGTCCCTACCCAGATGTCTCCTGTGTTGGAGATCCGCACGATGTGAGGACCGGAACGGAAATTGAGTTGATACCGGGTTATCTTGGATGCATTTTTTTCGATCTTGGCCACCGTGTTGGTACCGCTCTCTGCGACCCAGGCCGCGCCGTTGGCATCAATGGCAATTCCGGCTGGTTTATTCAAACCTGAAAGGGTCGCCAAGATCTTCCCATCAGGGCTTAATTTTATAACATGGCCGGAAGCATTTGCTGTAACCCAAACATCGCCCGTCTTTTGGTCAACACTAAGTGATTGGGCCCCTGTTCCCGTTATTTTATATTCACCGATCTGTTTGCCGCTGGCATCCAGTTTGCGAACTTTATCGGTTGCTGAGATTCCCCAGTATACTTGAAATTGTTGAAAGTTTCCCTTGGCTACATTGATGGTAAAGGACTGAAAGGCAACATCCGTGTCTGCATCTTTGGCTTCGATCTCAACCGTGACATAACCCACTGTACCAAAAGGAGGTATCCATCGTAGCTTGCCGCTGTCCCCATCGAGATACATGCCTTGAGGGCTTCGAACCAAGCGATAGGTCACCTTCTTCCCATTGGGATCAACTGCTTTTACTGTGTATTGGTAAGGTCGACCCTCGATCGCAGATTTAGGGGGCGTCGTTGCAAATTTCGGTGGAGGTGTTCCCCCCAGTGCTGCCTTTGATACCCCCATGGGTTTGCTCCCCATTCCACAACCCAACAGCACTGAACTCAAAAACAAAACAACACACAACGACCCTATACGAATCATATCGTATCTCCCCTCTTCACCATTTTTTGGGAACTGAAAATACACAAGGTTGAAAGCCTCTTTTCGCAAGCCTCTTTTGGCGAGCCTCTTTCTAATGACCCAAGATACTTCCTAAAATCTCGCCTATTTTAGTTTGATCGTCCATTCTTTGTAAAGGGGCACTGGATTAAGGAGATCTTCCTCTCTACCACTGCTCCTCCCTCTATCGCTGCATCGACTTTCTTGATTGATCCTTGTGCCGTATCCCAACGTACACGGTCCGGTGTTCCCATCACTCTTTTCTTTACATCGACTTTTTGGGATACTCAACGTATGAGATGAAATTGCTC
The DNA here is from genome assembly GCA_027005175.1 of Myxococcales bacterium. Lineage (GTDB taxonomy): Bacteria > Myxococcota_C > UBA6777 > UBA6777 > UBA6777 > M3003. The sequence continues at coordinate 718 of JALTMC010000270.1, read as the reverse complement.
TCTTAAAATCGTTGCTTCTTGGAATCTCATTGCCCCTTTGCGATCAATATGTTTGAGCTTGACTTTGTCTATCTCGTGGACTATGCTCCAAAGCCATAAGGGAGCCTGTTGTTTTGTTCTTTTCTTTTGAAAGTTTGATCTTGACTTTGTATGTGCAATGCATTAGTCTTCCAACATCAAAAGGGAGCGGTTTGTCTGGCCCCTTTCTACGTAACCGTTGTGGTTACCCACAAATGAAGAACTCCATCATTTCTCACGTGTCTTGTCTTGTACATCCCGTAAAAATGACTAGTCTCTTTAGTTTGTGTCTGTTTTAATGAAGGTGTGTTGCTACGATTTACAGCAATGCGAATCATGGAGTTTCTAAGATCATGGGTAAGAAGTTATTTGTTGGTGGCCTCAGCTGGGGAACAAGCGAAGACGTACTTTACAGTACATTTGAGCAGTATGGTCAATTGGAAGAAGTCAAGATCATCACCGATCGTGAGACCGGTCGATCCCGTGGCTTTGGCTTTGTTACCTTCGTTGATGAAGGCGATGCAAGCAAAGCCATCGACGCAATGAACGGTGCAGAGCTTGATGGCCGTAACCTCAACGTCAACGAAGCTCGTGAAAGAGCTCCTCGTGGCGGCGGTGGAAACCGTGGTGGCGGCGGTGGTTATGGAAATAACCGCTGGTAAGACCAGCTCAGTCTGCTTGCCAGTCTGAGCAGTCTGAT
>JALTMC010000269.1 GCA_027005175.1 Myxococcales bacterium | reverse complement strand
GAAAGCGTCCATGTTGTGAAGTTCAGGGGCTGTTTGTAAGAAGCCTTGTTCGTTGATGAGTTCTTTGCATGGGAGGGGGTCAGGGAGATCTGTGTCGATAGAGAATTCAGGGTGCTGTGCGAGGAAGGAATGTACCACTTTCTCGTTTTCTTCGGGAGTATCCGTGCAAACGGAATATACCATCTTTCCACCGGGCTTGAGGGATGAGGCGAGATTGTGGAGTAATTTTTGTTGGAGTTGGGCCATCTCCTGGATCTCTTCAGGGGTGCGACGGTATCGAATCTCAGGTTGTTTTCGCATCACACCCAAACCAGAGCAGGGGGCGTCACAGAGTATGCGGTCGAACTGTGTGCCAAAGGATTGGGTCGCATCTTGCTCCAACAGGATGTAGCCTGGGCTGCTATCTTTGGCTGCTGGGATGTGTAAGCGTCTGTAGAGTTTTTGGATAAGTTCGATCTTGTGGGAGTGGATGTCGCAGGCTGTCACGGAGGATTCAGGGGCTAGGGCATGAATGTGAGCAGTTTTTCCTCCGGGGGCAGCGCAAGCGTCGAGGATCTCTTCTCCCTCTTGTGGGTCGAGCCAATGGACGACGAGTTGAGCCGCTTCGTCTTGGGGGAGTAGTGGAAAGGAGAAGGAGCGAAGCAGTTGGTGAAGCGAGCCTGGAAGGGGTCCTGTGAGTCGAATACCGTCGGGGGACCAGTTTGTTGGCTCTGCGTCCAAACCTTCCTTTGCCAAAGCTGCAATCACTTCGTCACGTTGGCTTGTGGGGCCATGAAATCGAAAGGTGAGGGGGGTTGCTTGGTTGTGATGGGCCAAACGCTGACGTGTTCGTTCAACACCCCATCGTTCCAACCATCGCTGAACGAGCCACTGAGGGTGACTGTAGAGTTTGGACAGCATCTCGGCTGTATCATCGATATCATCGAACTGTTGGAAGGAGGCTGGCTCTCTTTGAATTTTACGAAGTAGAGCGTTGGCGAATCCTCCGACCCTTTGACCTCGCTGCTTACGGATATACGTGACCGCCTGGGATACCACAGCATGCTCGGCCACACGATCAAGGTAAAGCAGTTGATAGACTGCAACTCGGAGGTGGTTGAGAATCGCAGGATCGATGGACTTTCCCCCCTTTTTGGCAGCTTGATCAAGTGCGTGATCAATGGCATAAAGATGTTGCAATACTCCATAAACCAACTCCGTAAGGAGGCCACGATCGCGTGGCTCCCATTTTTGTTTTTGGAAGGTGGCGTTCAGGAGCCGGTTGGCATAAGCACCTTCACGCAGGACTCGGCCAATGATCTGAGCAGCTTCTTGTCTGGCGTCTTTGGAAGGATTAGCCATGATCTTCCTTGGGTGTTAAATCGGGGGTTTCTAGTTGTGTCTGGACAGGGAACTCTTGACCTGCTAGGAAGGAGCGGGTGGGCATGCGTTTGCGCCCAGGCGCTTGCATCTCAGAGAGAGTGATACCTCCTTCAAGACATGCTATGGTGACAGAGTCTGTTGTGACTTCCACCACTTCTCCAGGCTTCCCTGAGGCACCGGGCTGTACGGTGGAGCCAAACAGTTTGAGCTGCTGTCCATTGGGCAGCAAACAGCGAGCGCCGGGGAAAGGATCAAGGGCGCGGATCTTGTTGTGTACATCCTGACATGACTGGCGAAAGTCGATCCAGTTCTCTTCTTTGGATAGCATCGGTGCGTAGGTTGCGTTGGTTTCGTCTTGTGGGGTGATCTCCAGGCTATCTGCGAGGAGTGCCTCTATGGTTTCGGTCAGCAAGGAAGCACTCAAAGCCGCCAATCGATCGTGAACAGAGCCTCCTGTTTCATTCGGACCGATAGCGATAGCTTGTTTGAGTAATTCAGGTCCGGTGTCCATCCCTGCGTTCATCAGCATCGTTGTGACACCCGCTTCGGTTTCACCGTTTCGAACGGCCCAATAGATGGGAGCAGCGCCGCGATAAGAAGGGAGGAGAGAGGCATGACAGTTGATACAGCCCAACCGGGGAATGGCAAGTATGCGAGGTCGAAGGATCTTGCCATAGGCGATGACAACAGCGAGGTCAGGGGCGTCCGACTCCATGGTCTCGAAGGCTTCTGGGCTTGTCATCTTTTGGGGTTGAAAGACGGGAATGCCCGCTTCCAGCGCGAGAGCTTTGACAGGGGTTGGCTTGACCTTTCGGCCACGCCCACGCCCTCTGTCTGGCTGTGTAATGACGCGCAACACCTTGTGTGGGCCATCCAGCAGTGCTTGTAGGGTGGGGACAGCAAAATCTGGGGTTCCCATGAATACAAGGCGTAAGGGTCTATCCTTCGGTATGTCTGTATTCCAACCGGGAGAAGCAGTTTGTCTTGTCAACAATTTCTCCTATTGCATAAAAAAAAGTAAGGTAGAGTCTGTGGACACATTTTTTGGGGAATCCACAGTTTGTGAGCGCATCATAGGAAGTACCAGAAAAAAGGCAACCCACGATGGGAAAAAGGCAAGTTGTATTTGCAAGGTGGGGGCTTTTGTGTCATACCAACCAACTTCTTTATGGGTGCATGGAGTATGCGGAGTTGAGAGACGTTGAGCGAACCTATGTGGCTTGAGGATTTACTAGAGCGCAAGCTTCTGATCAATATGGGCAAAGGTGGAGTGGGTCGAAGCTGCTTGTCGGCGGCGATGGCCCGATTGGCTGCATCACATGGTAAGCGTGTGTTGGTGTGTGAGGTCAATGCCAAGGAGCGTATGTCGGGCCTTTTTGATGGAAAGAAACCCAACGATCTCAATACTCTCGACCAGATTTGGCAAGTGGAAGAGAATCTCTGGGCTGTCAACATTGAGCCTTGGTCAGCGATGAAAGAGTATGTGGTTCAGGTGTTGCGGCTGCGCCTCGTCTACAATCTGGTCTTTGAAAATCGTGCGATGAAATATTTTCTGCGGGCCGTTCCAGGATTGCAGGAACTCGTATTTGTTGGTAAAATTTGGTACCATGTGTTGGAAGATAAAGTGAATAAGGAATCCAAGTATGATCTTGTGATTGTTGACGCACCTGCGACAGGGCATGGTCTGGCGATGTTGCGAATCCCCCGAGTCATTCTAGATATCTCTCCTCCTGGACCGATGCGTACTGCGGCTCAGAAGATCCAAGACATGTTGACTGATCCTGAAATATGCAGGGTGAATCTTGTCACTTTGCCTGAAGAAATGCCTGTTAATGAGTTGGCAGAGCTTTACGAGACAGTGGAGGAAGAACTCGAACTTCCTCTCGGGGGGGTTTGGGTGAATCAGTGGCCGATGCCTCCTTGTGATGATGATTTGCGAGAGCTTCTTGCCCAGACGATGGAGGCTGGGTTGGTCGATGAGGGGGGGTGGCCTCTTTGGCGTATGGGAGAAGCCGCTCTCGCCTTGGAGGAGAGGGCCGAACGACACCTCTCATGGTTACAAGAGAGGGTTCATCTACCCACGGTTAAGGTTCCTTATCTGACCTATGATGGGCAGAAAGAGTCTGCTCTTATCAAGCAGATGGAGGAAGAACTCTCCCAAAGGCTATCTGCCAAGGAGGGCTCTCGTGCTGGCTGATGTTTTAAAGGAAGCCAGAGTTATCGTATCTGTTGGATCGGGCGGTGTCGGTAAAACCACGATCAGTGCTGCTATGGGGCTGGCGGCAGCACTTCAGGGCCAAAAAGTCCTTGTGATGACGATTGACCCTGCTCGACGTTTGGCCAATGCTCTCGGGTTCGCAGAATTGGACGATGATGAATGCGAGCTGGACCCGGCTTTGTGGCGGCCCAAAGGCTATCCTCCGGAAGGTCAACTCTTTGCGATGATGCTTGACCAAAAGCTAACCTTTGACCGGCTGATTGATCGTTTTGCTCCCTCTGTGGAGAGCGCGACCAGCATCAAGAAGAATCGCTGGTACCAACAGATGAGCACATCTCTGGCAGGAGCCCAGGATTACATGGCTGTGGCTCGTTTGTATGAGATGACTCAACAGCGTGACTATGATCTTATTATCTTGGACACCCCCCCCACCTCCAATGCTCTCGATTTTCTCAACGCACCCGAGCGAATCGGTGGAATTCTGCAAATGCGATCGATGCAATGGATTCAAGATAAGCTGGCGAGCGAAGGTAGCAAAGCGGGCAAGTTTCTGCGCTGGAGCGGAGGAACCCTGCTCAAACTGTTGGGACGTGTGACCGGGCAAGAGGTCATGCAAGAGATATGGCGATTGCTTGATGACCTCAGTGTCTTATACGATAGCTTTCAAGTTCATGCCGATGCCACCTCTGTTTTGTTGCGCTCTCCGAAGTCTAAATTTTTGCAAATCTCTGTGGCACAGCGACTTCCACTGATGGAAGCTTTGTTTTTACAACTCAAGCTGATCGAATCGGGTATGAATGTGGAGGGCTTTGTTCTCAATCGAGTTCCTGGATTCCTGCAACATGCGGATCATTGGAATGTCTTACCTGAGCAAACTCATGAGTTCTCCGAAGAGGTCTTTCAAGAGATCGCTGAACGTGTCTCTCCTGATGTCTCCAAACAACCCGATACGATTCGCTTGTTGAGGCAGATGACCACACATTTAAAGCACTTTCAGCAAAAAACGGAACTTGCACGAGAAGCTGTTGTCTTCTTGAAGGAGCAGGTAGTAGGGCACCCATGGATTCAACTGGTTCCTTTGATCTCTTATGATATCAGCGATCTTGAAGGGCTTCAACTGATCGCAACGTTGTTGCTGGACGGATCTTTCTCTCCCTCCTATCCTCCCCAACAGGAAGTTTAAGTGAATAGGGGTTCCAAAATGCAAACCCACGACTTAACTTCGTTGGACTGGGTTGTTACAGATTTGGGTTGAACACGGGAGTAATCAGTATGCAGTTGCGTACCCTTTGTGGCTTATGTGTCGGTTTTTTTCTTTTGCAAGGTTGCATTAAACCACAGCAAGTGCGTGTGCAAAAGCCTCGTCAACAAGTTCTTGCGATGGGTCCCATGGTCTTCTCTGCCCGCAACGGAAAAGTCATCCATATCGAGCATCTCAATGATGAACAGCTTTTTGACAAAGCAGGGCAAGCCTTCCGTGCTGGTCGATTTGTCGAGGCCAAACACTATTATACACGTCTTGTCCGATACAAACTCAGCTCGGAATACCTCGATGTGGGGTTGTACAATTTGGGCTTGACCTTGGAGCGTTTGAAAGAGTTTTCGGAAGCGGTCAAATGTTACAAGAAGTTGTTGACTCTCAAGCTCGACGCAAAGACCCGACGCGATACGCGGTTTCGCTTGGGAGCCTCCTTGTTGGGAGCAAAACAATGGCACTCGGCGGAGGTCCTTTTCTCCCAACTCAAAGCCATTCAAGCTCTCAATACATCCGATCGAATCGAGGTCTTGGCGCGTCTCGGAATCGCTCTGCAAGAACAAAAGAAGCACCCTTTGGCACTGCAAGCGTTTAACCGAGCTGTTCGCTTGTTCCATAAAGCATCTCGCAAAGAGTATATGGGCAATGACTATTTTGCGGCAAAAGCTCAGTATCGTATTGGGCTGTTCTTCGAGAATCGTTTTCGCAATCGCAAGTTTCGCACCAGTGTCGTTGGAATGAAGGCGGATCTACAAGCAAAAGCAGCGGACTTATTGACCGCACAAGCCCATTATATGCGAACCATTCGCATCAGAAATCGTGAGTGGGTTGTGGCGTCTTTGTATCGCATCGGTGATATGTATCGCCAGATGTTTGACGATATGATGAAAGCTCCGACTCCCAAATTGACACAGGAAGAAGAGTCCATGTATCGGTGTATGCTCAAGAAGAAAATACGTATTCTTTTGTCCAAGGCGATTTATGCTTATGAGAGAAATATGCGGACAGCCTCGGTTCTGGGCTTGCGTGATAGTAAGTGGATTCAGCGAACACAGCAGCGTCTGTACCAACTTCGTCAGAGAATCATCAAAGAATACTACAGTGAATCAGCTATCTCCTGTAAGCAACTGCTTCGATCTTCCCCAAAAACAACCTCAAAGCAAAAGCAAAGCAAGATAGTAAGAGTGGAGCAAATGCCAGAAAAGTAAAGCCTGAGTCTTCTGCCAGGCGAAGCCACCACCACCTCTTACCTCTTGGGTGTGACGGGTCTTGACCCAAGGCGTGCGATATTGTAGATTCTCCTGCATTATTCTCATCTCGGTATTTTGGAGGCTTGTGCAATGGGAATTCGCTGGATTAGCGTCATTGTTTTGACAACTTTTTTTCTTTTTTTTACGACGATGGTTGGCTGTAGTAGTGGAAACAACAACTCAAACTCAAACTCGAATACGAATACGAACACCACAAACACAAACACAAACACAAACACTACAAACACGAATACGAACAAGCCATCGACAGGCCGCTGTTCGATTGGTGAGGTGATAAACAAGTGTAAGGATAGTGGGGCGTGTAAGGCACAACGGGATTGTGACCCCAAGTCTGGAAACAACCTTGAGGGCACATGTTTCAATAAGATGTGTGTCGCCAATCCAACGGCGGAAAGCAAGACAGACAAAGGAGAGGCTCCTGATCTTTCTTGTCTGGCAAAAGCTCCTGAACTTCCCAAAGGACCGAAGACAGCGACATTGTTTGGTCCTGTAGAAACGTTTGGCCTGAATGGCGACACCGTTGGTATCACTGTTCTTGTTTATAAGTATAACGATAACAAGGGCCTGACAGATCTTTTGGGGCAGTTCTCTTCCAAAGCTCCCGAAGATATTAAAACGACCGATTGTGCGGCGAAGTGTTCCGATGACAAATTCTGTTTGAACAAAAAGTGTTTGAAGAAGGAAGACGATGCAGGGAACCCCATTGGTTACTATTCTTTGGAGGATATCCCAACCAACGTGGCTCTCATCATTAAGGCACAGGGTCCGAACAAGACACCAACCATTCAATACAACCAGTGGATTCCCGCCGATAAGGTCAAGGATGGGTTTTACCAAACACGTGCATTTGTGATTACAACGCTAACCAAGAGTTTGATTCCAGGTACTGCGGGCATCCGAAAAATTCAGGATGGTAACGCAGGTCTTGCGGGAGAGATACACGATTGTCAGGATCGTATTCTGAAGGCGGCCCGCGTCTCGATCTCGCTTCGTGCTCAAAAGCTGACCTACTTCAATGGTGAGGGAGATCAGCCTGATCCGGATCAAATCGAAACGGCCAAAGATGGTATTTACGCTGCCCTCAACATCAAGCTCGCTGTGACGGGGCCATCCGGTCAGCCCGTCGAGCTTCGGGCCGCTATCAAAGTGGGTGGTAAACCTTCGCTTGTTGCTGCTTATAAGGCTCGTATCTTCCCTGACTCGATCTCCATTCTGACGACCCAGCCGTGGACCCCCAAATAAAGTCTGTGCTCAACAGTTTCAGCGGTCTTTGCTTTGCACTCTCTTTTTTCGGTGAGTGACTTTGGGCCTTCCAATCCTTCAATCCTGTGGGCTACCTTTGCAGTGCCCCTCTGCTTCTGCCTCAGGATTCTTCAATTCGAAGTGACATTATGCGTATATATCTCAAAAACATATTCTTCTGTCGGTGGTCGTTGTGGTTGGCGATTGTTGCTCTGGCATTTGGTCTCTCGGTGGCCTGCTCCTCGGGTGGAAACAACAACAACAATCAGAACAACACAAACAGCAATAACTCAAATGGCAAGGTTACGAAAAATAAAGATTTTTCGGTTTGTCCCGGTGCTGCTGGCTGTGATGACAACCAAGGTGATCTCAAAGCAGGGACATCCAAGGTCGCGATTTCGCCCCTCAAGTATGAAATCGCCCGCTGGTCTTATTTCAAGGAAAAAGGATTTTGTCCCAAGCCAACACCTCTCTCTTCTCATGGCCGGATGCGTTGTGGTGAACTTCAGTCTCTGGCTGCCTTCAAAAAGCGTGATTGTGGGCTGGATGGACTCTGTCCTGGTGAGAAGCTAAAAACTCGTGTATCGTGTGATAAAGATGGAAAGTGTCCCAACGAGATGGTCTGCAAAACCTCTGAGAAGCGATGCTACATCCATTACAAAGCTCCAGATGCTGATGGCTCTGAAAAGGATGGCTTGAAAGATTACTTCCTTGACTGTGGGCGTGACCGAATCTGCCCCTGCCTTGGCCCAAAGGATGAGCCTGCCTATTTTGGTAAAGGGAAGAAGTGTCTGATCGGTCACAAAGCCAACCCTGCTTACAAAGGCCCAGATGCAGATGGCAGTGAGGGGAACGGAAAATTCGACGTCTTGTGGATGGGCGGATTCTCTCAAAATCATCCGATACAAGGGAAGCATGATGATACGTGGGCACGCTCTTTGGTTCTCCAAACGGGTGGAACCACTGTTGCTATCGTATCTCTTGATGTGGTTGGGTTCTTTTTTGACGATGTTGAAAAAGTTCGAAAGTTGGTCAATGAGCAACTTCCCAAAGGTGCCATTGATTTTATTCTTGTATCTTCTACTCATACGCATGAAGGACCCGATACATTGGGTCAGTGGGGACCTGGTGAAGATGGTGTCCCCGCCGCGACCGGGACGGACCCCGATTACCAAAAGAAAGTGATCAGAGATCTGGCAAAGAGTATCCTGGACGCCTACAAAGACTTGAAGCCCGCGACCTTGAAGGCAGGGCAGCTTCGGACCGGTGTTCAGGGGTTAGTCCGTGACTCTCGTGATCCCGTCGTCATTGATGATACCATGGTTGTACTGCAAGCGATTGGTAAAGATGGAACACCCATCGCAACAATCGTTAACTGGGGCAACCACCCCGAGGTGTTGTCTGACATCAATAACTTCTCATCTTCCGACTTTTGCCACTATCTCAGAGAGGCTATGGAGAAAGGCCTCCCCGCAACAGGCAAGAATCCAAAGGTTGATCCCATTCCCGGTGTTGCGATCTTTTTGCAAGGAGCTGTTGGTGGCTTGATGACCCCACTCGGTATTAAAATCCCTGACCTGGAAGGCAAGTTGCAAAGCTCAAGCAACTGGGACAAAGCCAAAGCTCTGGGGGAACAACTTGCCCTGAAAGCCCAAGAGGCTCTTAAGAGTGGAAAGATGCTTGAGAAGCCCTCTATTTCAGTGTGGTCACGCACATTTAATGCTGCTGTTGAAAACCAAGCATTTCAAGCGGCTTTCTTCCTTGGTGTCTTCCTTCGTGGCATTTTTGACTTTGATGATAGTTTGCCTACGAGTAAAACCAACTTGCCGCATGTCAAAACGCAGATCTCATTGATCCGAATTGGTGATGTTACTTTTTTCTCGGCACCTGGTGAGCTGGACCCTGAGGTTCTTGTGGGTGGTTATGATGGCAAGTGGTCGGGTGGGTACAAGTTGACGGGCATCAACAACAAAGATCCCAATCTTCTTGCAGAGATGAAGAAAAATGCCCCGAAAGGACCTTATCTCAAAGACAAGATCCCTGGACTCTATAAGGCCTTTGTTGGTTTGGGTAATGATGAGCTAGGCTATCTTCTTGCGAGCTGGAATTACAAGCTCCATCCGACCAAACCCTATTACGATGACCCTCCCGATCATTATGAGGAAACCAATAGTCTTGGACCCAGTGTCGTTCCTCAAATTCTGAAACTCTACGATGAAATGTTGGTTCTTGTGAAGGTCAAAAAGTAACTTCTACCCTCCTTTTTCCTCAAGTACCTCCCCTTCGACTCCGGTTATGATCTCAAAGACTTTGCGGTCTTAGTCTGCCATCCTTCACCTTTTTGAGTTTCTAGGTTGCATCTTTGACCTAAGAAATCTACAATCAACCTGCTCTTAGGGCTTCGCTTCTTATCCATTCATTCCAAATGGATTCGATCCTCAAATCCGGTAGAGGCCATTTCTCCATATCCGTGATTTTAAGGAACCTCTTGATGAGACCTATAGGGCTGGCGCGGGGTCTACTTCAGCAGCGTCACCTGATCGGGTGGGTGTATCACTGGAATTCACGTAGACGAATCGCAGTGATAGGAAGGACGTCTGCCTACGGATGTCTCTTCTTTTGGTTGACGCGGCCTTCCGTTTGCATGTGAGGTTGTGCCTGCTTTCAGACTAGGGTGCTTGTCATTGCTTGAGCTTGGGGTGCTTGTCATTGCTTGAGCTTGGGGTGCTTGTCATTGCTTGAGCTTGGGGTGCTTGTCATTGCTTGAGCTTCGCTCTTTTGACTGTGTTATGGGGTAATTGAAGATGTCGAGACAATTTGGCGTAGAACTTTCTTCCACCACATCGATTCTCCGGGTTGCTGGGGTGTGGCTGCATCGCTTGATGTGGGTAGGGGTTCTCTTTACGATGGTCGCTTGCAGTAGCTTCCCTACAGAGACCATTGAAACTTCACCTGCCTCTGGGGGCTTGTGTAATCCAACCAAGCTGTTTCAAGGGCATCGCTTGTTTACAGATGCCTTGTTCAAAAAGGAGAAACTTAAAGCTACCAATCCTTATGCAAAGCTCTTTGACAAAGACGAACTTTGGGGTTGTCTCGTCTCTAAATGGGAAGGTCGTCAGGTCAAAAAAGAAGATGATGGCAAGTTTGTGACTCCGGTCAAGGTCACAAAAGAAGGTAAAATTTTTAGCCTTGAGCCCATCGAAAACAAGCATACCCCCGTTCTGCGTATCCCCAGAGATGACAAGCTCAAAGGGTTCTTCTTTGTGCTTTACTTTATGAATCCAAGCATCGTCATCCCCACTGCTGATAAAGATGTCAACAAGATTCAAAATGCAGACAAGGCGGCTTTGGCTGCTTTATCAGCCGAGGAGCGGGCTGTGCGAGCGAGCCTGGATCTTCTGCGGGAAAAATGTCGTGTGGCAGACTCGCCTACCTATGATTGTTTTGGAAAGAATCGCAACGACTGTATGTTCTCTATGAATCTTTACGTCTCGGCCCCCAGCGATAAAAAGGTTCAGGAGCGTCTCGCTCCTCCCCCCAAAGGGAAGACCTGTGTCTCGTGTATTGAAGAAACCTGCAACAACAAAGACGATGATTGTGATGGTTTCATCGATAACAAGCGAGACCCCAACACAGGAGCGATTCTTAAAGATAAGGACGGGCCTCTACCTCTCACTCGTCGTTGCTATGCGTCCCGCGCTGAAAACTTTACCAAAGAGGAAGTTGAGCAACTCAAAAAGGCTGCTGAAAAAGGTGGACTGTGTAAGACAGGCATTCAGACCTGTGGTGAAGCAGGCTGGGGCAAGTGTGTGGGAGAGCAAGGCCCCTTAAAAGAAACTTGCAACAACAAAGATGATGATTGTGATGGTGTTGTTGATGATGATGATGATGGCAAGAATATCTTGTGTAAGACGGGTGAAACCTGCAACAAAGGGAAGTGTGTCTTTGCTTCTTGCCCCAAAGGCCAGAATGCTTGCTCTGAAAAGGGAAAACGCATCTGCGCTGACTTCACCACCAACGTCAAACACTGTGGCAAATGCAACAATGTCTGTGCGGCCGGTGAGAAATGTATCAAGAGTATATGCAAGAATGACTGTGCCACTGGCCAGACCTCTTGCAAGTTCAAAGATAAGAATGGAAAAGATGTCTTTGGTTGTTTCGATGTGAGTTCCAATATCACGCATTGTGGTAAATGTAACCAAGCCTGTAAGTCTGGCGAAATTTGTCAGAATGGAAAGTGTACTTCCTCATGCCTGGCAGGCCAGAATGTTTGTAAGGTCAACAACAAGGATATCTGTGTCGATTTCGATACGGATGTAAGTCACTGTGGCAAGTGTGGAGAGAAATGTCCTTCAGGCCAACTCTGTGTCAACAGTCAGTGCGTTCCGAGTTGCCCCGATGGACAAAATGTATGCACTATTGATAAATCGCCGCGATGTTTTGACTTACAAGGAGACACCAATCACTGTGGTGCATGTGGTAAAAAGTGCCCCTCAGGCCAAGTTTGTAACAAAGGTCTTTGCAACACCAACTGTCCAGGTACTCAGGTTGTTTGCAAGGTGAATAAAAAGGATATCTGTATCGATATCCAAAAGGATACCAACCATTGTAGTAAGTGCAACAGGAAGTGTCCTTCCGGAAAAGTTTGTGACAAAGCCAAGTGTGTCTCAAACTGCCCAGCAGGGCAGAAAGCGTGTACGGTCTCTGGAAGTCAGCTGTGTATCGACTTGCAAGTCAATGTTGCACATTGTGGAAAATGTGGAGTGAAGTGTAAAGGCGGAATGCAGTGCTTTAATGGTGCTTGTAAGTGTCCCGCTGGTCTCACCGCTTGCAAGGGGATCTGTGTCAACGCCAAGGTTGATCTCAACCACTGTGGAAAATGCGACAACAAGTGTAAGTCGGGTCAGCTATGCTCGACTGGAGTGTGTGCCTTCAACTGTCCGGCTGGGCAGACTGCCTGTGCTGGAGTCTGTGTGGATACCAACTCTGATGTGACCAATTGTGGTAACTGCAAAGTCCGATGCTCTGGAGGGAAAGAGTGTGCGGGGGGAACGTGTTCTTGCCCCACCGGCCTCAACGCTTGCAGTGGTGTTTGTGTCAATCTTCAGAGTGACCGAACCAATTGTGGGAAGTGCCTCAAGAGATGCTCTGATGGCCAGTTGTGTACAAATGGAAAATGTAACTTCAACTGTCCTACAGGTCAGACGGCTTGCTCCGGCTCTTGTGTCGATCAGAAGAGTGACATCGAGCACTGTGGCGCTTGTGGAAAAAAGTGTACAGGCGGAAAAGAGTGTGCGGGTGGAACCTGTCGTTGTCCTTCTGGACTTACCGATTGCAATGGTATTTGTCGCAACACACGCCTTGACCTCAATCACTGTGGGAGGTGCGGTAAAAAATGTGCCTCTGGTCAACTGTGTTCCAACAGCAAATGCTTGTTCAACTGTCCTACAGGACAAACCGCCTGTGCAGGCTCTTGTGTGGATACCAAGTCTGATATTACCAACTGTGGCAACTGTGGAACGCGTTGCTCCGGTGGAAAAGAGTGCAGCAGTGGCTCTTGTTCCTGTCCGAGAGGACTCAATGCTTGTGGAGGAGTTTGTCGTAACTTACGGACCGATCTCAGCCACTGTGGCCGGTGCAATAAGAAGTGTGCTCCCGGTCAACTGTGCTCCAGCGGAGTGTGCCGGTTCAACTGTCCCACAGGTCAAACCGCTTGCAGTGGCTCTTGTGTGGATACCAAGTCTGATATTACCAACTGCGGTGCTTGCGGGAAAAAATGTACCGGTGGAAAAGAGTGTGCTGGCGGAGCCTGTCGCTGTCCTTCTGGGTTGACGGATTGTTCCGGAATCTGTCGTAACACCAAGACCGATATCAACTTTTGTGGTTCTTGCTCCAAGAAGTGTACCTCCGGTCAACTGTGTTCCAACAGTAAGTGTCTAACCAATTGCCCACCGGGACAAACTGCTTGCAGTGGCTCTTGTGTGGATACCAAGTCGGATGTGGGCAATTGTGGTGCTTGTGGCCGTAAGTGTACAGGAGGAAAAAAATGTACGGGGGGGAGTTGTCGCTGTCCTGCCGGATTAACCGACTGTAGCGGAGCCTGTCGAGATACCAAAAGCGACCTCAATCACTGCGGTGCTTGTGGCAGCGTTTGTAAGCCCGGGCAACTGTGTTCCAACAGCAAATGTTTGTTTAACTGCCCCACAGGCCAGACCGCTTGTAGTGGCTCTTGTGTGGATACCAAGTCTGATTCTACGAACTGTGGCACCTGCGGTACCTCCTGTACCGGTGGAAAAGAGTGTGTCAGCGGTTCTTGCAAGTGTCCCTCTGGACTGATCGATTGTAACGGAATCTGTCGCGACACCAAAGTTGATCTGAACAACTGTGGAGCTTGTGGTAAGAAATGCGCTTCTGGTCAGCTATGCTCGAACAGCAAATGTGCCTTCAACTGCCCAGCCCGACAGACCGCATGTAATGGCTCTTGTGTGGACACCAAGTCTGACTCTACCAACTGTGGCACCTGCGGAACGACCTGTACCGGTGGAAAAGAGTGTGCCAGCGGTTCTTGCAAGTGTCCCCCTGGGCTGACCGATTGTAATGGGATCTGTCGTGACACCAAAGTCGATCTGAACAACTGTGGAACTTGTGGTAAGAAATGTGCTTCTGGTCAGCTATGCTCCAACAGCAAATGTTTGTTTAACTGTCCCACAGGACAGACCGCTTGCAATGGCTCCTGTGTGGATACCAAGTCTGATATTGCCAACTGTGGCACCTGCGGTACCACCTGTACCGGTGGAAAAGAGTGTGCCAGTGGTCAGTGTGCTTGTAAATCAGGCTTTACCGATTGCAGCGGAATCTGTCGAGATATAACAAAAGATCGAAACAACTGTGGAGCTTGTGGTAACCAATGTACTACCGGTCAGTTATGCTCCAGCAGCAAGTGCTTGACCTCGTGCCCACCGGGACAGACCGATTGCAGCGGCTCTTGTGTGGATACCCAATCGGATCTTAAAAACTGCGGCTCTTGTGGTACGAAGTGTACTGGCGGCAAAGAATGTGCTAGCGGTTCTTGTAAATGCCCCTCCGGGAAGACGGATTGTAGTGGAACCTGTGTGGATACAAATAGTGACACCAGCAATTGCGGCTCTTGTGCCAACTCATGTTCCTCCGGTCAGGTCTGCCTCAGCGGTAGTTGTAAAACTTCATGTCCCACAGGACAAACTGCATGCAGTGGTCTCTGTGTGAATATCACATCCGATGTCAACAACTGCGGTACTTGTGGTACCAAATGTACAGGGGGAACCACCTGTCAAAGCAGCTCTTGTGCTTGCCCCAGCGGTCAGACGGCTTGTTCGGGGGTTTGCAAAGACTTGCAAGGCGATTCCAGTAACTGCGGTGTCTGTGGAACTTCTTGTACTGGCGGTAAGATCTGTGTAAGCGGAGCCTGCGTCTTCAGTTGTCCCACCGGACAGAGTGTTTGCAACAACGCTTGTGTGGATACAACTAAAGACAACAACAACTGTGGCACCTGTGGAACGACATGTTCTGGTGGAAAAACGTGTCAATCCAGCTCTTGTAAGTGTCCTACTGGAAAGACGGATTGCAGCGGGACTTGTATTGATACGCAGGCTGATCGCAGTAATTGTGGCTCCTGCGGCAATGTCTGTGCCTCCGGAACGTTGTGTGTGAGTGGAGTTTGTAAGGCGAACTGCCAAACGGGTCAGACCGACTGCAATGGCAAATGTGTCACTCTTTCGTCTGATGTGGCGAACTGTGGTAGCTGTGGTGCTGCTTGTGGTTCAGGACAGCCCTGCTTCAACGGTACATGTGTTGTTGTTTGTAATAGCGGTGAAACTAATTGTTCTGGTGCCTGTCGTAACCTTCAAACAGATACCAATAACTGTGGAGCTTGTGGGACTGTTTGTGCCACAGGCAAGGTTTGTAGCAATAGCCAATGTGTTTGTAGTTCAGGTACCACAACCTGTGGAACAGCCTGTTGTGACAACAACACTCAGGTTTGCTCCAACAGCAAATGTTGTGCTACAGGTGAAACCAATTGCTCTGGAACTTGTACTGACACCAAAACAGATACCAACAATTGTGGGGCTTGTGGGACCGTTTGTAGCTCTGGACAAAGTTGTTGCAATGGTACTTGTGTGGATCTACAAACGAACACCAACAACTGTGGAGCTTGTGGAACTGTTTGTAGCTCTGGACAAAGTTGTTGCAGCGCTGCTTGTGTGGATCTGCAGACAGACACCAATAACTGTGGAACTTGTGGGACCGTTTGTGCCACAGGCAAGGTTTGCAGCAGTGGCCAATGTGTTTGTGGTTCAGGTACCACAACTTGTGGAACAGCCTGTTGTGACAACAACACTCAGGTTTGCTCCGACAGTAAATGTTGTGCTACAGGTGAAACCAATTGCTCTGGAACTTGTACTGACACCAAAACAGACACGAACAACTGTGGGGCTTGTGGGACCGCTTGTAGCTCTGGACAAAGTTGTTCCGACAGCAAATGTTGTACTACAGGTGAAACCAATTGCTCCGGAACTTGTACTGATACCAAAACAGACACGAACAACTGTGGGGCTTGTGGGACCGTTTGTAGCTCTGGACAAAGTTGTTGTAGCAGCAGTTGTGTTGATCAACAAACAGATTCCAATAACTGTGGCTCTTGTGGTAACGTGTGTTCGAATGGACAAAGCTGTGTGTCTGGCACGTGTCAGTAGCATACATAAATAGGAGTATGTCGGTATGGATAGGTTTTTTGGCTTGAGGCAGTTTCATCGCATTGGACAACTGCTGCTTGGTTGTGTGCTTGTCACTTCTGTCTGGGTTGCTGGAGCTTGGGTGACAGGGCCCACTTCAGCAGAAGCTGCAGATTATCGTCAGATCTATGCACAAGGACGTCTGTACTTCCGGCAGCGCTTGTATCATGACGCAAAGAAAGCCTTTCTTCGAGCGATCAAGCAAACTGCAAGGGGAAAGAGAAGCTTCAGTGCCCATTACTATTTGGCTCGATGTTACTACAAAACAGGTAGCATCTCTCTTGCGATTCGCATGTTAGAGAAAGCCAAAGAACGCATTAAACGCGGCGCACACAAATCAGCATACAAACGGTTTGCCGGGAAGATCTTGGCTTTGTACGGAAAGTTAACCATTGCTCCTGAGGTCGATCCTGACGAGGTGGGGCGTATCAAATTAAAGCTCGCCCCGAAGACAGCGTTTAGCAACAAAGACAAAGCAAATTTCTTCAAAAGTGTGATGGCAAAGATTAAGCGTCAAGGTGGCTTAAAACTCGACAACAAACCCATCTATCTACCCAAGGGCGAATATGAGATCTCTATCGAGCGGGATCAGTGCTTGCTCCTTGGATTCTTTCAAGGCGAAGCTGTTGCGAAAGAGTTTACTATCGGTGACTCTGCCGCCTCTTTGAGTGTCAAAGCCAAGCGAAGTTGTAGTTGCCCGAGTAATCAAACCGTCTTGAAGGAAGGAAAACGCTTGTACTGTGCCTGTGCAAAAGGCACAGGCTGGAACAAGTCCAAGAACCAATGTGAGATCGTCAAGCAAGTCAATGCTTGGCCCTGGATTATTACCGGGATTGGCGTGGTCGTGGTTGGTGGCACCATCGCAACTGTTGCGGCTGTGACTCAAAATGATGGTCGGCGTAGCTTTCAATTCACTGGCCCCAAAGGTGCTCAAGTTCAAGCCTGGACCAACTAATTCAACCTGCACCAACAAATT
Source organism: Myxococcales bacterium (assembly GCA_027005175.1). GTDB lineage: Bacteria > Myxococcota_C > UBA6777 > UBA6777 > UBA6777 > M3003. The sequence continues at coordinate 3,410 of JALTMC010000269.1, read as the reverse complement.
GAAACCGAAACCAACAAGTTCAAACCTACACCAACGAATTGAAACCTACCTTTCTTATTCCCGAGATCATTCCGAACATTCTGCTGTGAACCAATGCCTTCAACGTAGGGATAGCGGAACTCCATGCTTGTGGTTTGTCAGGGACTATCGATCGTCTGTGGGTATGATGCTACTTGAACGCGGGGGGAATCTCTCTGAGGGATGTTCCGCATGGTCTGTTTCTGAGGAGCGGGAGCCTGAGGATTTGCTTCTCAGGCTTTGGAGAACGGGGTGTGGCCGACGTTCCGCACACTGAACAAATGAGCTGAGTCTAATTGCGTGAAATATCTTGATAAAATAAATACCTTCGATGACGGTAGTGCTTTGTTATGTCAACTCCACGATCGAAGCATCGCAATGTCCAGCAAAAATGCGCCTTGAAAAACAAGGACTTTTTCGAGTAATCCCAAAGATTCATTTGTTCAGTGCGGAATGTCAGGTGTGGAGTTATTCGCGGATTTGGCTGGTCTTTCCGGAGGATTGAAACTCGGTAACGTCTTGTTGGTAGTGGCATTTTTTGTATTTCTTGCCAGAGCCACACCAGCAGGGTTGGTTGCGTCCAAGCTTGGGCTTCTCGCGTCGAACAGTCACGGGAACGACGGGTTCCATGCTGATTTCTTCTTCTTCCTCTTCGCCGTGGTGCAAATGCATCTCTTGCTCTTGGTTGCGGCGGTTGAAGATGTCGTCGAAGTCACTGTCCTCAACAAACTCGATGTGGAAGAGTCGGCTGAGTGCGGCTGACTTAATCTTGACGAGAAGCTCTTGGAACATATTGTAGGCTTCTTTTTTGTAGACCAGTTTGGGGTCTACTTGCCGGTAGCCTTGGAGGTTGATGCCTTCACGTAGGTGATCAATAGCGGTCAGGTGAGCCTTCCAGTGCTCATCGATCTCGTAGAGATAGACTTCACCCTCAAGCTGGCGCATTCCTGCAGGGCCTGCGAGCTTCTCACGTTCTTCGTAGAGTTCTTCGACAGCATCGAAAATCATATCAAAGATCGCGTCGCCTGGGTTGCTTGCGAGGATGAGCTTTTCATCCTCGATTTCGATGTTGACATTGAAGATCTTCTTGATATTGGCTTCAAGCGCATCAAGTTCCCAGTCATCTACGGGGGTTCGATGGGGACAGTATCGATCCACGAGAAGTTGCGTGACATCTTCCATCATATCGAGGAATTTATCTTTGAGTCCTTCTCCGTTTAACACTTCGTGGCGCAACTCATAGATCGTCTTGCGCTGGATATTCATGACATCGTCATACTCCAGCATATTTTTTCGAATTTCGAAGTTGTGTGCTTCTACTTTTTTCTGTGCATTTTCGATGGCTTTGGATACGAAATTATGTTCGATGGGCTCACCGTATTCCATACCCAGGCGCTCCATGAAGTCACCCAAGCGATCGGAACCAAATCGGCGCATCAGATCATCTTCTAAGGAGAGATAGAATTTACTGGCTCCTGGATCTCCCTGACGGCCTGCACGACCACGCAGTTGGTTGTCAATTCGTCGGGAGTCATGGCGTTCTGTTCCGATGATATGAAGGCCACCGGCTTCTTTGACAACAGCATTTTCCTCCAGCCATGCTTTGCGTTTGGCTGATATCTGTTTGAAGTCTTCGTCTTTGAAATCACCTACTTTCTTGCCCGCTTTACGGGCGGCCTTGACATCCCCACTCATCATTTCGCGGATAAAGATGGAGGCTTCGAGTGTTTTGGGGTTTCCGCCTCGTTTCTCAATAATCTTTTCAATGAAAGGCTCGGGGTTACCTCCAAGCACGATGTCGGTTCCACGACCTGCCATATTGGTTGCGATGGTGACAGCACCGGCGCGACCAGCTTGCTCGACGATCTCGGCTTCGCGTTCGTGGTGCTTTGCGTTCAATACATTGTGTGGAATGCCTGCACGAGTTAGCATCTTGTGCAAGATCTCTGACTTCTCAATCGAGATGGTTCCCACCAAACAAGGCTGCTCTTTTTCATGACTTTCTTTGATATCTTTGATTACGGCTTCAAACTTTTCACGTTCCGTGCGGTAGACGACGTCATTGCTGTCAACACGTGCGATGGGTTTGTTGGTGGGGATCACAACCACATCAAGCTTGTAGGTTTTATGAAATTCTGCGGCTTCCGTTTCTGCTGTACCAGTCATACCCGACATCTTTTTGTACAGGCGGAAGAAGTTTTGAAAGGAGATCGTTGCGAGCGTTTCACTTTCTGATTCGATACGTACTTTTTCCTTGGCTTCGACGGCTTGGTGTAATCCATCCGACCAACGACGGCCTGCCAGAGCGCGACCTGTAAACTCGTCGATGATCATGACCTGTCCATTTTGGATCAAATAGTCAACGTCCTTTTTGTAGACCGCATGGGCTCGAAGAGCCTGAGTGACATGGTGAAGGGTGAGGATGTTCTGGGGTTCAAACAAGTTGGGTATGTTGAGAAGTTCCTCTACACGTTCCACACCTTCATCGGTGAGCAATGAGGTGCGAGACTTTTCCTCTACAGTAAAGTGACGGCCTTTGACGAGCTTTGGCATGACTGCATCTACAATGCGATACATCTCTGTGGAGTCATCTTTGGGACCACTGATGATCAAGGGAGTACGCGCCTCATCCACAAGAATGGAGTCAACCTCATCAATAATACAGTAGTGCAGATCTCCTTGTACGATTCGGTCAGGATCATATTCCATGTTGTCGCGGAGGTAGTCGAAACCATATTCATTGTTGGTTCCGTACGTGATATCCCGATGATAGTTTTCTTGGCGCTTGGACTTGCTTAAGTCGTGGCTGATCACACCCACGGACAGACCGAGGAATCGATAGATCTTTCCCATCCACTCGGCATCGCGTTTTGCGAGGTAGTCATTGACCGTGACGAGGTGAACTCCCTTTCCTTCTAAGGCGTTGAGGACGAGGGGGAGTGTGGCAACCAGGGTCTTTCCTTCCCCGGTTTTCATCTCTGCGATCTTTCCTTGGTGAAGGACCATTCCACCGATCAACTGCACGGGGTACTGGCGCATTCCTGTGGTGCGAATGGAGGCTTCCCGGACCAACGCGAAGACCTCAGGCAACATATGATCCAGAGACTCGCCTTTTTCCACACGAGCCCTATATTCGTTTAACTTTGTCGGGAAGTCAGCATCAGCAAGAGCTTGCATCTGAGGCTCAAGAGCATCGATGCGTACGATGGCTGGACGCATTCGTTTGACCTCGCGATCGGACTTTGTACCGAAGAACTTCTTTACACTGGTGAGAAAACTCATAACAAAACAATCCTCTTCCAAGGGAACAGAAAACAGGGAAGTCCCTGGTAAACAGTTTATAGATGGCAGTAGAAACCGCAATGTTTGGCATCTGTCAAGACGCTAAGTTG
>JALTMC010000268.1:20209-20509 GCA_027005175.1 Myxococcales bacterium | reverse complement strand
GCTTGGTTCAAAGGTTTAAAGGTATATTTGCAAGCTTTCCAAATATACCTTGTTCTTGTTTCATAAGTCGCAGTTTCATTGTTTTGTTCCCCCTCCTCACCGGCGGTGGGGAGGGGGAACAAAACAGCGGCAACTCAGGCTCAGCAATTTGTGTTGAAGGCGAATGCTTCTTGACCTTTTTTCCCTTGTCATCTTTGAGTTTTTGGTATGAAGCAGTGCGTCGTATCATCAATCAAAGGCTCAAAGGCCCCGGAATCATTTGGCTTGAGGACTCTGCACAAGCGATGTTGCTTTTACGAG
>JALTMC010000268.1:10127-20199 GCA_027005175.1 Myxococcales bacterium | reverse complement strand
TCAAAAGGCCGGTCGTTGGGATGAGTTTATCAGGATAACGATCGCAAATCTCTCGAAAGTAGGCGAAGTTGGCTGACCCCCTTTTTGGGATCGCACCCACACGACCACGATTGGAGATGATGGAGAGACCTACCCTACTTGAAATGCAAGAGAGGGATAGACAGAAGAGCGTGTGTTGGGTCTGGGGTGATTGTCCGCAGCATGAGCCGTAAAAACCATAGAAAGTTTGACAGAATCCGTTTCGTTGGCACCTGCAGCATGAAAGGTTTGACAGTGAAACAAAACCAGATCACCAGGAGAGAGAGAGAGCGCGACAACACGCTCTAGGAGTCTTTGATTTTCGGCGACGTTGGTGCACAAGAACTTCATATCATCGAGTTGATGGTCCTTGTAGGACAATCGATGACTGCCTGGAATCAACATCAAAGCACCGTTTTGTTTCGTTTCTTCTCCCAGTGCCAGCCAGAAACTCACCAGCTCGGGCCGCTCAAAAGACCAGTAACGGACATCTTGATGCCAATGGGTTTTGCTACTAAATCGCGGATACTTTGTCATGATACAGTTGTGATGATTCTGGCATAGCCGGGCTTCTTTCCCTTGTATCACCTGAGACAAGATAACACCCAGCGAAGGCTGGGTTGCCCACTGTCGAATCAGAGAAGAGCGAGCCAACGCATGCAACAAACGCCGTGGGGTATATCCCCCTTCGTCCTCTCGACAGAGCGGAGCACCTGGATAGCGAACATCAACCTCAAACTCGGCCGGTCCCACGAGAGGGTGCAATGCACTTTCCGTAATCTGCTTGAATGTAGCAACCTCAGCAGACGAAGCAAAAGCACGCAAGACCAGAAAGCCATCTTGTTCAAACTGTTGCTGTTGCTGGTCAGATAAGCCCTGAACCTCTTTGCTCAAGACAACTCCTTTACTCTCGACCCATCCAAACAAGGCAAGCCAGCAACGCAGGAAAAAGAGCTTATTCCCCACAACCTTGCTTCCAAGTTTGGGAATAGGTTTAATATGCGAACCCTGCTTCTAAGTTTGAGAATAGGTTTGACACGCGAACCCTGCTTCCAAGTTTGGGAATAGGTTTAATATACGAACCCTGCTTCCAAGTTTGGAAATAGGTTTAATATGCGAACCTTGCTTCCAAGTTTGGGAATAGGTTTAATACGCGAACCCACCTCCGGAATAAGAGAGTGTTTTTACGCGAAACCCGCACAATTACTTTTTGAGAAAGACTTCCATATCAGCAAGTTCTGGAGAGGTGCCACAGAAGTCGGCTCTACACTTCGCAATATCGGTGATATTGCACTTATAGGAAGCACCAACCTTACAGTACATACCTTTGTTCATCGGGTTTCCACCAGAGAGCCAATCCAACCCAGCTCCCCATGCGGGACCTAATTTATTACCGTCGCGATAAAGATAGCTTGCCCAACGAAAATACTCGTATTTAAAGTCGGTAGTCAGAGAGAATAAGAAACTCTTCGCATCGCCAAACGAACCTTTCCCTGTGCTGAGCCAGGACACAGAAGCATAGCCACCAATCCGCTTACCATCTTTTAACAAAGCAACAGTGAGAGATGGCCCTTTCCCTCCACAGTTCGTGTGAAATGTAGAAGGTTTGCCGCCATCTCTAGTGAAGCGATAACACAATGTCCAAACCTGGGAAGGAGTGCCAACCCAGTTATTGATTTTTGCCATCTGCGCATTGTTGAGTAGCTTACTATTAAGGAAGAGTTCCCCACACGTACCTGCTTTACAAGCAATGGTGCCTGCACACTTCTTATTGCAGGTCCCACAGTGATTGCGATCGGTTTGCAGATCAACACATGTTGTCCCACACCGTGTCTGACCGGAAGGACAACTGCATACTCCAGCAGCGCAGGTCTCGTTGGCTCCACAGGTTTTGCCACAAGAGCCACAGTTTTTACTGTCGGTTTGTGTGTTCACACACACACCACCACATGAGCTCTGGCCTGAAGGACAACGGCACACGCCAGCCACACAGGTCTCGTTGGCTCCGCAAGTTTTGCCACACGAACCACAATTGGTACGATCGGTTTGCTTGTCCACACACGCGACCCCACACAAAGACTGCCCTGTAGGACAAGTGCAACCTCCACTCACACAAGTCTGACTGAGGGCGCAAGTCTTGCCGCAAGAGCCACAATTTTTACGATCGGTTTGCTTATCCACACATGTGCTACCACACAAAGACTGCCCTGCTGGACAACCACATGTGCCACCGGAGCAGATCAGGTTCTTGGTGCTACAATCGGTGCCACCGGAGCTTGGAGTACAACCACAGCTTTTGGGGTCTGTTTTGGGATCAACACAAAGATTGCCTGAGCAACACACCTTACTCGAAGGACAACAAGATGCCCCACATTTGGTAGAGCCCCCCGGACAAACCGACTTACAAACGCCAGCAGAGCAAGCCTCATTGGAAGAAGCACAATTTTTTCCATCACTGGAGGTTGTACAACCACAGCGTTTGGGGTCTGTTTTGGGATCAACACAAACATTGCCTTTGCAACAGGTTTGTTTTGTACCACAGCAAATATTTCCACAAGCAGCCTGTCCAGCAGGACAAACCAAGGTACAAGCACCATTTTTACATAGCTGATTTTTGGAAGTACAGTTTGTACCTACGCTACTGGCACTGCAACCGCAATAAGACTGGCTGGCTTTGGGGTCCGCACAGACATTGCCTTTGCAGCAACTCTGACCAGGAGAGCAACAGGAGGAGCCACATGCTGCCTGACCGGGAGGACAATCCAGTTTGCACACCCCTTTAATACATTTTTCACCGTTACTGCAAGCATTTCCACACTTGCCACAGTTGAGTCCATTGGTCTGCCAATCAACACAGACACTGCCACACTTCTTTTGAGGAGGCGGGCATATAATCGAACAAACACTCTTGACACAAACCTCAGCCGGTTTGCAGAGTTTGTTACAACCACTACAATGAGTGGCATCTTTTGTGATATTGACACAGCTCGCGCCACACTTTGTGAGGCCTGGAGGACAAACCAGTCCACACTTTCCTGCCGCACATATCTCACTCGGTCCACACGTTTTGTTACAAGCACTGCAATGTCGAGCATTGGTTTTAAAGTCAACACACAGCCCTCCACACTTTTGAAGCCCCGTGGGACAAATCAGGGAGCATGCTTTGTTGACACAAACCTGGCCTGGACTACAAGACTTGTCGCATTTTCCACAGTTTAAGGGGTCGATTTTCAGGTCAAAGCACCGATTGCCACACTTTGTGAGACCTGGAGGACAAATCAATCCACACTTCCCTGCAGCACAGACCTCTGAATTTTTGCAATTTTTTCCACAGCCGCCACAGTTGAGAGGGTCTTTCAATAAGTCAGAGCATTGGTTTCCACATTTTGTCAGCCCAGGAGGACACACCAACCCACACTTACCTCCCACACACACCTCACCTGTACCACACGCCTTACTACAAGAACCACAATGCTTTTGGGTGTTGCTCAAATTAAAACATAGCTTCTTCTTGCCGACAGCACATTCGGTCTGCCCTGGACGACATTTTGTAGTTTTGCAGGCCCCACCTTCACATGCCTGTCCTGGAGGACAAAGAGGACCTTCGTTTGTCTCGTCATTGCGACCATCACAGTCGTCATCGATACCGTTGCAAATCTCTTTCTTTGGAAGCTTTTGTTCGGCACACTTTGACCACTTTCCACTCACGCAAGTTCGCTTCCCTGCTTTGCAAATCCCTTTGGATTGTTCAACATTGACGAGATCTTGTCCCTTTCCCTCATAACAATCAACCGACAACGGTCGTGGATTCCCTTGCGAATCCTTGAGAGCTTCACCCGTAGAAGGATCACGCATATTATCGACTTGCCCGTCACAATCGTCGTCGAGACCATTGCAGATCTCAGGAGCACACAACACACAGCTACGTTGTTCAGAGTCCTTGGCCAACGTTTTGTTCACATCGGGCAACTTTGATGTTGTAGGGTACAATTTAAAGAAGAATTGGCAATCTTCTCGATTCTTTCCAAAACAATTGTACTGTGTCGAGTCCGCCACGCGGCACATTTCTTTTAAAGTGTCCAGTCCGATACGAATCTTTCGCTCCTCGGCTGTCAATCCCGCGCGTTGGTTGTCTGTGGCACTCTGGATTTTAGTCAGATCCTGACCCTGGGTAGGAACGACCACCGCAGGCTTTATGATATAGAGAAGAAAGTGAAACCCGCTGAGCTTCTTATCTGAGGGGATATGCAGAACCGGAGTCTCATTCCCACCGATCGGCTCCAAGCTAGAGAGCTTCCCATCTGGGGTAAGTTTCACCATCGTGACGTACGCCTTATTGGCTTCGTTGGAAGCCTGACGGTCCGTCCACATCGAGACCAAACAGCCCCACTCTTCTCCTTTTTTGAAAAGCGCAGCGTACGGCTGTGTGGTAGCTCCCGTTTTGATATCCTTCACCTGATACATCTTGTTATTCTGTAGCTGAAGAATGGGATTGCACTTCCCATTTTGTACAGGAGCTAACTCCAACACATCCGAAGGAAACGTTCCACATGCTCCCATCGTCAACAAAATAGCGGCCAAACAACAGCGACGAAACCATCTCCACCCCAATCCAACTGAAGTGTGAGAGCGCTTTTGAGTTTCACCATTCTTCCTAAACATACTACATATCCTCAACAAACAACCTCCTCCACCTAGCCCTATCACCCAACATGATATAACAAGCGGAGAAGTCAATACATCGAAGGGAGCCTCTGACCTGTCCGTAAGACAGTTTCCTTTCAGGAGCATACCACAACCCGACTGTACTATACATACGAATGCAAAACCATCCAAGGGTTCGAGAGAGACCCGTACACAAAAAGGAGCTATTCATGGATGCAGAATTCTGGTTCAAAGCCCTAAATACACTGGCAATTACAGGATGGTTCGCCATGGCTCTTGCACCGCGCGGGTCGGGAACCAGGTGGCTCGTACATCGAGGAATACTACCCTTGCTTCTGAGCATTGCGTATTTCACACTGCTTCTCATGAGTTGGGAATCCTCACAGGGTAACTTTGGCTCACTATCAGGGGTAAAGCAACTCTTTGCCAATGACTGGATCTTGTTGATGGGCTGGGTTCATTACCTAGCCTTCGATATGCTCGTGGGAGCCTGGGAACTGCGCGATTCATGGAACCGTCAAATCCCACACGGAGTCATGTTACCTGTGCTATTCGCAACTCTCATGTTCGGCCCTGTTGGTTTTCTCGGGTATCAGATTCTAGCCTTGTTTTGGAAGCCAAACCAACAAGAACCCACCGAAACAACACCCACACCATAGCAAAGAGACAGCATGGCTTCTCTCCACGACCTCCCCACAAAGGTATAGCATGTCTTTTCTCCCCAACTGCACCGACCATCCCAACTGCACCAACCATCCCAAGCGTACCAACCACCCCAAGCGTACCGACCATCCCAAGCGTACCAACCATCCCAAGCGCACCGACCATCCCAAGCGTACCGACCATGGTAGGAGTGTTCTGTTGCATCTGTGAAGGGTGGACGAGTGTTCTGTTGCATCTGTGAAGGGTGGACGAGTGTTCTGTTGCATCTGTGAAGGGTGGACGAGTGTTCTGTTGCATCTGTGAAGGGTGGACAACAGGGACAGATCCTGGTAGTCAGTGGGTATACACAACCTTTCTTGATTTACCATGGATGGGAGATACATGTCAGAGAAACAGGGGTCCCCCCCTTCCAGCCCCCCTCTTGATAAAGAGACCCTGTTCAGGCCATTCGTTTCGAATAAGCCTCGATACCAGGTCATCGAACACATCGGAGAAGGCGGTTTTGGCCAAGTATCCAGTTGTTTTGATCGATTTACGCATCGTTTGGTTGCCCGAAAGACTCTGAAGCCCAGTCAGAGGAACAACTTGCCTCAGATGCGTGCGATGATCAATGAATCACGCCTTGTGAGTTACTTGGAGCATCCCGGTATTGTACCTCTTCACGATGTCTATATTGATGAAGAGAATAACTTCTGCTATACGATGAAATACATTGAGGGAGAGCCGCTGTCGGAGTGGATGAGACAGCACGCTTTGCGCCGTCAGCCCTTCCCTACAGCGTGGTGTCTACGCATTTTTACCAAGATCTGTGAGACGCTATCCTATGCACATGACCGGGGTGTTTTACACCTCGACATCAAACCCGCGAATATTATGCTTGGAACACATGGCGAGGTGATGGTACTGGATTGGGGCAGTGGTCGTTTGTTTCAACCAGAACGCTATGAGAACTACCTCCGCCATATCGGTCGCAAAGAAGAGATCGAGCCCCTGGTCAACCTGGAAGACAGACTGATTGGCACCCCTCCTTATCTTTCTCCGGAACAGGTGCGAGGGCACAAGGACAAGCTCAACCCTGCCACAGACGTCTTTTGTGCGGGGGTACTGTTCTACCAAATGCTCACAGGCTATAGCCCCTTCTCCACAAAAACAACGCAAAAGTTTGTACAGGAGTTGATGCACAAATCACCCAAGACACTGCATGAAAGACGTACAGATATACCCATGCGTTTGTCTCAAATCGGCGCAAAGATGATCGCAAAGAAACAAGAGGAGCGGTACCAAGACTTTCGTGAAGTACTCCAAGATCTCCAGGACTTCCACACCCAAGGCTCTGACTTTGAAGTTCGAACGTACGATGCTCACGAAGTCATATTCAACCAGGGAGAGGTCGGTGACCACGCCTTCCAGATCATCGATGGCGTTGTAGAGATCTCTGTGATGGTTGAAGGGGAATCCAAGATCATCGCTGTTCAAGGTCGCGGTGAGATCATTGGAGAGTTGGCCGTCTTTACGAAGCAGCCCAGAACCGCAACGGTTCGAGCGGTACAACCCACAACAGTACAGCTTCTGACTGCCGAGAACATCAACAACGAACTCGAAAAGCTCCACCCTTGGGTGGGGCATATGATCTACCGCCTCTCCCAAAAGTTCATCGATCTCAACCAACAAGTCTTTGAATCGAACGAGATCAATCACCTCTCCTAGAACACAACCGCTCCTATCTGCCTCCTATCTGTATATGTCTTCGGGTAGGTGGAGTTTTCCTATCTGCCTCCTATTTGTATATGTCTTCGGGCAGGTGGAGTTTTCCTATCTGCCTCCTATTTGTATATGTCTTCGGGCAGGTGGAGTTGTGCGATTTCGCCCCAGGGGCAGTCAAAGGGTTCCTCCCAGGTGAGGACCCAGAGGGTGGGAACGTGAGGAGGCTCTTGTGGGTAGGGTCCCTCCCCGTCGGTAAAATAGATCACCCCATCAGGTCGGTGTTTCTGCAAAAACTCAGGGGCAAAGACAGGGCGGAGGTCTGTACCTCCTCGACCTTTCACGGAGCGCAAAAAGCCGTCAAAGGGATAGACGCGCTGGACCACAACATCACACTCTACAATCGTGAGATCGACCAGGCTGCAAAGCAGCTGGAGATGTCGAGCGATCTCTAGCAGTTCTCCATGAGTGACACTCGCAGATGTATCGATCGCAACAAGCAAAGAAGGTTTGGACTGAGAACCTGGAGCATACATTCGCCCTGGAACAATTCCGACTTTTCGCGGGAATCGGCGGTTGGGACGAGAATAAGTGTGTCGTGGCGTTCGCATCCTTCCAGCAAACATCTGCAGTGCGGCTCTCCAATCCATTGGGGCGATGGGGCTATCCTGAACGGCTTCCAGTTCTTCGAGTATTTCGGCGGGATCTTTACCGGCAAGACGAATCCAAGGTCGTTTGATCTCGTGACACAGTTCTTCTCCCTTTGCGATGCCTGAGCGAATCACACGTTGAATCGGTTGCTCTGGACGTTGGGTGGGTGGAGGGATAGGGGAGTCCTGTTCAGAGGAAGGAAAACCGACTCCCCACGCAAGGTGCTGGTCTACGGTGTAGTCACTCGCTGCCAGCACAGGCTCTCCTCGCTCCATCGCGTCACAAAGGATCTCATATCGTTCGCGTGTGCTCTGCCCCGGAAGAATACCGAGATGAGCATACATCTTTTGGGTGAGGGGCTCTCCAGGCAAAGGCTCATCAATAAATTCATTGGCTGAGATCTCCATGGCCTGAAGCATCAGGTGAGGATGCGCAACATCACGTAGTTCAAAGCGAGTGAGGTGGCCCAAAACCACATGATGGACTTCATGTAGCAAAACACCTCGTAAATACTGAGGCTCCCGCATAAAGAAGGCCGTGTTCACATGAAGATAGATCGTCCCTCGTTGGTAAGACACAGCCATCTGATCGAGAGTGGGGTCATCAAACGGGATCATCTGAGCTAAGATATAGGCATAATGCGGATATTTATGAAGAAAGGAACGCTCCATCACAAAGCCCCGAAACCAATCTTCTATGGCAAAGTGTTGAGGCATCACCTAGGACCTCGGTGCGATTGGCTCAATCCCGTGTTTCTGTAAGACCCGTACCAGCGGCATCGCATCTTCCGACCACTGCGCGAGAAGCCAACCCATCGCGCGTTTCACTGGGTTCTTTCGACGAAATTGTCCCAGGTTCGCCTGTTGTTCTACATAACTGCATAGTGCTGTCTGACAGGCCAACCAGCAATGACGGGATAGTCCTGCCTGCTTCCGCCACTGCCGATTCTGCTTATACAATGCGCTGTTTTTGTAGTTGCGAAAGAAGTCGTCAAAATCAAAGTGGAAGTACAAGACGGAGAGAGGGTTCGAGCCAAAGGCATCTTGCAGGGTTTCCCGGAAATCGCCCTGTAAGAAGCTGAGCAAGGTTTCAAAAGCCTGAAGAGAAAATCGTCCTTGTCCGAGCAGAGCCCCCAGTTCCGGCCCTTCGATAACAGACAAGACGCGCAAGCCGACTTGTTGTAACCGATCAGTTTGTCCCTCATCACGCCAAGAGTGAAGCACGCTCTCCATCTCTTTGTCTTGGTGCAAGGAGTGTAGGAGCAAAGAAACATCAACATCATCATCAGGCGCTAGAAGCGCACTTTGAGACAACAAGATCTCAATCCAAAGAGGAGGAAGGTAGCCACTCAAGAGGTCCCACATCAAGGTGATGTTGTGACACTCTTCGGGGGATAGGGTATACAAGATATCCGAAACATATTTCCATGTTCGTGGTGACACTTGTTCAAACAGACGTTCATGAGAGGAGGCCAACTGAAGCACGGCAGAATGTAGATGCTGCTCATGCGCCCAACGCAGCCATGTCCCACGATCGGCACGCACTGTCAAAAACAAAAATCGCGCACGCATTGCCGGGTCCATGGGTGTGACCTGATACTCCCCTCGCTGCGGATTAATCGCGGCACAGGTCGACCAGCCCTCCGGGAGCACATACTCATGCAAACGGCGGGCTGTAAGAAGCTGAAGCGCAGGCTGCTGGATATAACGCTCTGCTCGGTTCAACTCCTCTAGCATCAAGATGCCCTCGCCGTCTTGAGGCAGGATGCTCGGCCTAGCATACGTTGTACGACCGCCTTCGATGTATGGCAGGCCAACAAGGTCAGGAGGCTCAAGCAGGCTCAGATCCAAGACAGTGAAGCCGATTCCCATCCTCTGCGCGAGATCTGCGATGATCTCACTCTTGCCAATCCCAGTCACCCCCTCTAACAATACGGGGCGACGCGCTCGATAGGCGATCTCTAAGACAGACTGTAAACGCGGTCCAACCGGAATTTCCGTGCGTTTACTCTGCTGTTCCATTGTGGAACTCATCCGCTCACTCCTACACATACAAACAACATCAGCAGGAGGGATCTCCTATCAATGTGGGCCTTTACTCTCCCACAATTTGGGGAGAAAAGAAAGAGGCAGCAAGAACCAACCCCAAACCAAAAGAGTGTGGGGGTTGAAGTCCCCACGGTGTCACCATATATTCCCTGTTTGGAGAGATGCTACAAAAGGAGAAATACATTGAACCGATTGCTCAACACGTTTTCAAAACAACTCTCAGGATGCCTGTTCTTTGCGGTACTTTGCTTTGGCACACAAGAAGCGACTGCCACTCCTCAGCCCACAACACAACCAAAGCCCGCTCGGCTCACGTCAGCCCAACA